>JACZJL010000079.1 GCA_014860585.1 Bacteroidales bacterium
AGCGGCTACAAGCCCGGACTTTACATCATAAGGCTGGAAATTGGAGGGGAGATTGTTACGAAGCGGTTGGTGGTGATGTAGAACTTTTAAACCTACAGGTTTTTGGCAGGCAGAGCCTGCAGAAATAGATTCGGCTTAGGCCGGAGCCTAAGCCGAACAAAGGAAAATAAAGCAGCCGGGGACAAAACTCCGGCTGTTTTTGTTTTTATTAAACATTGAGAAAAACCTGTCAAGTTTTTTCAGGCAGAGCCTACAGAAATAGATTCAGCTTAGGCTCCAGCCTAAGCCGAACGCCGGGATTGGTGGTGATGTAATGGGGTAGCATTCCCTTTCAAAATTCAGGTCGATGTGAGAAGTCTGAAACGCAAGTTTTAGAGATTTCAAGGTGCAATCGATAATTTCAAAAGGATGGGTGCATTAGAACATTACAAAAAAAATCCCGGAAATTGACATTCCCGGGATAAGAAATCATTTATTGAATGTTACCCTTGTAAGGTGAACCTGATCGGCATGTTAAACTGAACACGTACGGGTTTACCTCTTTGTTTACCGGCATTCCAACGCGGCATCATCTGGATAACCCTGACTGCTTCCTCATCACAACCACCGCCGATACCACGAAGTACTCTGACATCGGTAACACGTCCGTCAGTTTCCACAACAAATGTAACGTAAACAGTTCCCTGGATTCCGCTTTCACGGGCAAGCTGCGGGTATTTGATATTGTCCTGGAGGAATTTCATTCTTGCTGCATCTCCACCCGGAAATTCAGGCATGGACTCAACCACGGTGAAAATCTCCAATTCTTCGATTTCTTCCTCAACTTTTACTACAGGAACAAAATCGGCAATTTCCGTGGTTTGGTCTGCTTCAACGTCAATTTCGATGTCATCTTCCACCTCAACATCATCTTCGACAACATTGATGATCGTGATTTGCTTTGGAGGTGGAGGTGGAGGTGGTTTTAATTCTTGTTTGGTGATCGGGATAATTTCTTCGGGGGTATTGTCGACCTGCACCTGTATGTCAAGAGAACTGCCTCTTTCATAGCTTTTGTAATTGAAAGCCAGCAATACAACTGCAAGTGCAACAACGAAACCTAGCTGCATAAAAATTGATTTTTTGCTTTCCAGGTCGGCTTTTTTACTTTTTTTTGCTTCCATGATGTTTATTCATTTAATTTGGTTTGTAACCAGTATTTTACAAACGTAATGCCATGATTGCATATTGTTTTTTGTCGTGTTGTGAAAACCATCAAATTATTATATCAACTCTTTATAGCTCTTTGCGTCAAGCAACAATTCGACATCTTTTACATTGTCGGGTTTAATTTTTACAATCCATCCTTTGTTATAAGGATCGCTGTTAATAATCTCAGGATGCTCATCCAACTCTTCGTTAAATTCCAACACTTCCCCGGCTATTGGCATAAAAAGATCTGAAACTGTTTTAACCGCTTCGATAGTGCCGAATGTTTCTTCTTTTTCAAGTTTTTCACCCACAGTTTCCACTTCAACAAAAACGATATCTCCTAATTCGTTTTGAGCGTAATCAGTAATTCCAACTATAGCTGTGTCGCCTTCCAGGCGCAACCATTCATGGTCTTTAGTGTACTTTAAGTTATCAGGAATGTTCATAATCTTGAAAAATTTAATTTGTGGCAAATGTAAGAACTTTTGAAAAAATGGACAGAATTGCAAAAAATTAATTTTAAACCTGTTTTTGATTTCCGTGGGCTATTGACTGCAATGGATATAATATTGAGTGGTCGCCGGATCATATACCATGATTGATTTCAAAGCCTCTCCAAAATTTCCTCCTACTATATAAATTTTGTCGTCAATGCCTATCGCACCAAAAAATGAACGTGGGCTTGGCATCGAAGTTTTGGTTTTCCATTCATTTGTTAATGGATAATATTCTTCGGTAATGCTGTTATAATTGTATAAAGTTCCGCCGCCCAGCACGTAAATCTTATTGTTTACAACGGCGCCACTGCATCCTGAACGATAATATGAAGTAGAATAATATGTTGTCCATGTGTCAGCTGTCGGATTGTAGAATTCATTGACATTAAGAACATCCTGATTCCACCCGCCAATAGCATAAATACCATCATTTGTTTGGGCGGTTGCAAAGTCAGTTCTTGCTGTAGTCATAGGGGCTTTATCTACCCAGGCAGAAGTGACCGGATCATACATTTGATTAGTGTTTAGCGCAGTATTATTAAAAAAACCGCCAATGAGATAGATTT
The DNA here is from genome assembly GCA_014860585.1 of Bacteroidales bacterium. Classification (NCBI taxonomy): domain Bacteria; kingdom Pseudomonadati; phylum Bacteroidota; class Bacteroidia; order Bacteroidales; species Bacteroidales bacterium. The sequence continues at coordinate 2,255 of JACZJL010000079.1, forward strand.
TACCGGAAACAACAGCAGCACCACATCCAGACCTGGCTTGCGGCAAATTTGTTGCCAGTGACCAACTGTTATTCAAAGTATTGTAAACCTGGTGTCGGTTAACGATTGTATTTCCATTATATCCCCCCAGAACGTGAATTGAACTTCCAATCACAGCAGCAGCAGCATAAACCACTGCCGTTGGCATATTGGATTTTTTCTCCCAGGTTTGATTATCCAGATCAAATACCTCAACCACATTACTGACTGAACTAACGCCGTCCCAACCGCCAAATACATAAATTTTATTATTTACAGTGGCCACTGCTGCACCAAAACGCGAGTAAGTCATTGGTGGTAAATCGTTCCACAGGTCGCCGGCAGTAATTCCTGTTCCGGAATAAAAATAACCCGGAGGTGGTTCTGGACTAAGACTTTGAATACAACCACCAGGTGGAACTATGGCACTGGTTGGAATTGGCAATTTGACATATCCTCCATTGGAAAGGTAAATGGTATCATTACTTATTGAGATTACCTGAATTTCATTTTCCGGTTGGTTGTCATTATCAGCTACCTCAATTGTTACTGAATTACCACCGGAAATTTGTATTTGCCGGGATGTTCCGACCGAAATTACATTCAGACTTTGATTGTCCGAATCAGTTATGGCTCCGCCTCCCTGGCTCAATACAACAGTATTTCCTAATTTGGTCAACGTTTGAAGCTCATTGGCAGCGCTCAAATCCCCAGTGTTTGAAATAACATCTTCATCAATGTCAATTCCTTCACCAGCCATGAAACTGTTTCCTGATTGACTGGAGTATAGGGCGTAAGGTACTGATAATAATTGCGTTTGCCCGGCAAGTTGATAGTTTGTCCCACCTGAATCATCAAACTCAATACGGATAAAATAGTTTCCATCTTCCCAGTTGATGCCCGAAAAACTGCCAAGCAAAATGTCACCTGTGCCGATCTTAAGGTTAATCCTTCCATAACTGTCGGTTGTTACATCCTGAATTTCAGCGTAATGAACAATGTTTTGTACGGTATCTGAAAGGATGCTTATCTTTAGACCGATATCATTGTTTATAATTGGGGCGCCATCAGTTGAACGTAAAACAGCCTGATAATTAAATGCAAGCGGAGATTGAGCCATACCAGCAAAATGTGCAAGTACCAAAAGGCAAAATGTTGAAATTGTTTTCATTCATTGTTTTTTTTACAAAGGTAATGCATCAACCTTTCCAAAGTCGAAAAGAAGAGCTATCTATTTGTTTTTTTTCTTAAGGTAAGCTTCAAACATCTGATAGATAAGGCCATCAGCTAACCCTATTTTGGGAACATACACTGAATTAGCTTGAATAACCCTGGTAATAAACAGAAAAACATCAGTAGCCGGAACGATGACGTCAGCACGATCGGGACGCAATCCAAGCCTTTCGATACGGCCATCAAGATCAAAACTTTTCAGGTGCCGGGAAGCATATTCGAGGTTTTCGAATGATAGATTTGTTTCATCAGGTTTCCCATAGATCTTTGCAATTTTATTAATGTTCCCGCCAGATCCGATGACAGTAATCATTCCGAAATCCTCCTTAAACTGCATTAACCACTCTTCCATCGCTTTCCATTCTGAGTCCGGGACTTTATCGCTTAGCAACCGAAGAGTCCCTATTTTGAAGGAGTTTGCCTCGATTAGTTTATGTTTCGACAGCACCGAAATCTCAGTGCTACCCCCGCCAAGGTCAACATACATGGTGAGTTTCTTTTCTTGCGGGAAAGCATAATCGTCGGAGGCACGTATAATGGCAGCTTCTTCAAGCCCGTCTATCAATCGAACATTGATGCCTGTCTGTTTTTTGATTTTTTTAATCAGTTCCAAACCATTAACTGCTTCGCGCATAGCTGCAGTAGCGCAGGCAGTAAAAGAGCGGGGCTTGTAGACGTCAATCAGCAAACTGAAAGCCTCGAGGGTTTTGATTAATTTTGATGCCCTTTCTTTCGAAATCTTGTTGGTGTTGTAAACATCCATCCCAAGTCGGATAGGAATTCTGATCAAAGTCGCCTTCTCAACCCTGATTTTACCCTCTTGTTGAAAAGCATTGGCAAACAGAAGTCTTACTGCATTTGAGCCGATGTCGATAGCAGCAAATATCATTTTCTAACCATTAATAATTAGCTTTGCAAAGAAAAGTGAAATCCTTCAAAAGCAGTTATCCAGGCACAATTACTTTTAAACTTTTTATGAACGGTTTTTTGGCAACACCTTCATTTTTTGACCGACTGATCATGGGAAATATTTATTTTTACACTTTCAATGAACCAATTCGCCCAACAGCTGATATCTAAATGAGTCTTTCTTTCGATGATATGGGAAAGGATAATTTACTTTTTGTTTTTGCAATTACTGCAACTATTGTTGGGTATTATGGCTATTATTACCTGAGCCAGAGTGAATCGATTAAAGACTGGTTTGTTGGAAGGTTCTTAGGAAAAAAATTTTGGCTTCGTTGGATTTTATTCCAAAAAATTTGTGGTTTTATTTTTATGGGCTTAATACCGGGAATTATTTATATCTTTATTTTTAATGGCCGGATTTCTGATTTTGGCATGAACTTAAATCTTTTGATTTCCAATTGGTATTGGCTGATTGGAATCCCTATGCTGATGGTTGTGATTAACAGATTTTTAGCACAGGGGAAAAGTCTCCAGCAGCAATACCCGCAAATGAGGCTGAAGCGTTGGTCAAAAGAAATGTTTGCATTAAGTGCTTTCGGCTGGATTATTTACTTGCTGGCGTATGAATATCTTTTCCGGGGGCTATTACTCTTTTTGAGTTATGAAGCTTTTGGTTTCTGGCCTGCCATTGCCATTAATGTCGCCATTTATTCAGCACTTCACATGACCAAAGGCGCAGGAGAAACGTTAGGGGCAATTCCTTTCGGGATACTTACATGTATTATTACACTGAGCACTGGCACTATGCTTATCCCGGTATTTGCACACATAGGGCTCGCTGTTTCCATGGATTATTTTGCCTTGAAATATAATCCTGAAATGGAACTCAATTCAATCAGTGGAGGGAGCCAATGAAATATTTTATCACTGGGGCAACAGGATTTATCGGAGAAAGGCTGGCCATGCGCCTGGCTGAAAACGGAAATGTTGTTCATGCATTGGTTCGTTCAACACATCGTGCAAAAAACCTCAATCACCAAAACATCGTCATCTTTGAAGGAGATATTTTGGACATTCAAAGCATCGATGCAGCCATGCGAGGTTGTGATTTTGCATTTCATCTTGCAGCTTATGCAAGGGTTTGGTCTAAGGATAAAGATTGGCCGCACAAAATCAATGTTCAGGGAACGGTTAATGTATTTGAAACGGCTTTAAAAAATAAACTGCAACGGGTTGTTTTTACTTCAACAGGAGGAACGCTGGAGCCATCCGATGGCAATCAGCCGGTTGATGAAAATCCCCCCCGTACCATTGCTTATTTTAACGAATACGAATCCACAAAGGCTGAGGCTGAAAAGGTTGTTCCGGAGTTTGAGAAAAAAGGCCTTGATGTTGTGATCGTAAACCCCACCCGTGTTTACGGTCCAGGATTGATCACCGAAAGCAATGCAATGACAACAATCATCAGGCGCTTTAACCAGGGTAAATGGTATTTCATCCCTGGTGATGGGTCTAAACTTGGTAACTATGTTTTTGTCGAAGATGTAGTGTACGGGCATCTGCTTGCTATGGAAAAAGGGCGTACAGGACAACGTTACATCCTCGGCGGCGAAAATATAACATATGATGGTTTTTTTCAAAAATTGAAGGAAATCACCTCAAAAGATCATCGATTGTTCCATGTTCCGTATTGGCTAATGTTTGCCGGATCTAATATCCATTTTGCTTTTGCGAGATTAAGAGGACGATCTCCACGGATAACACCACGATGGATCAGGAAGTATTTACACCATTGGGCTGTGTCTGTTGTAAGAGCTGAAACTGAGCTTGGATATTGTGTTACACCATTCGATGAGGGATTACAGAGAACTGTGGATTGGTTAAATAAAAAACAGAGAAATGATGAGTGATGAAACTTCGATTTTTTTTACATTAATAACCGGCGCCAGTTCCGGCATCGGGAAAGCATTAGCAAACGAGTTGGCAAGAAAAGGTCAAAATCTGTTTTTAGTGGCCTTGCCAGGCAATGGATTAGATAATTTTGCGAAAGAACTGATTAAAAACTTTGGCGTAAAAGTAGAATATCTGACCGTTGATCTCACAGCACCTGAAACCCCTCAGTTGATTTACGGTCATGCAATAAAACGTGGATTGAAGATTAAGATTTTGATCAACAATGCCGGAAACGGTCATGTAGGTAAATTTGAGGAAATGAGCCAGACCAAGATTGAAGAGATGATTCACCTGAACATCAGGGCGCTCACAATGCTAAGCCTTCTATTCGTGAAAGACATGAAAACAGTTGAAGGTGCACATATCCTCAATGTCGGAAGTTTTGGCGCCTATACTCCTGTGGCTTACAAAAGTGTTTACCTTGCCACAAAGTCATATGTTTACTATTTTACAAGGTCATTAATGCAGGAGTATCACACGACAAAAATCAATTTCAGTGTTCTTATGCCGGGTGCTGTGGTTACGAATGGAGAAGTTGAAGAAAGAATAAAAAATGCAGGATTTTTAGGGAAGTTTTCATCGCTAACCCCGGAATACGTGGCAAAATTTACAGTTAAGGCGATGATAAAAGGGAGATTCAGTATTTTGCCAGGCTATGTGAATCGCGCTATTTTCAGAATCAGTGCATGCCTACCAAGTGGAATTTTACTCTACATCACCAGACATATTTTCAATAAGACCTGTTGATTTGAAATTTTTTCCCCAAGAAATTCTTTTTTTCTTGCTTAAAAAAATAATAGCAGTATTTTTGCCGCCCGTTTGAGGGATTTAGTTCAGTATATTTTTGGGAGTTTAGCTCAGTTGCTTGCGCGACTGAAGTCATTCAGGCGGGGTTCAGAGCATCCCGACTCGCAAGTCGGGAGGGTCACTGGCTGAAAAATTGAAATAATGGGGAGTTTAGCTCAGTTGGTTCAGAGCATCTGCCTTACAAGCAGAGGGCCACTGGTTCGAATCCAGTAACTCCCACAAAACCACCTCACAAGGGTGGTTTTTTCATGCTATGTCATTTCACTTCTACATCCTCTATTCCCCATCACTCGATTGTTATTACTATGGTCACACTGAAAATATTGATGACCGTCTTCGTAAGCATAATTCAAAACACAAAGGATTTACCGGAAAAGTTGGCGATTGGCGTGTGGTTTTCACCGGGATTTATCCGACAAAGGAACTTGCTTATGCCCGGGAGCGGCAAATCAAGAGAATGGTTTGATGCATCGGAGATTTCAACTTCCTGGATTTTTTTTGAAATATTCAAACACCTCCTGACCTTTGATTTTGCCGATGGCAGCCTGTAACTCCCCCAGGCTGGCTTCACGGATTCCTTTCACCGACCTGAATTTTGAGAGGAGTTTCTGGGCGTAGATTTTACCGATCCCCCCGATTTCAGTTAATGTGGTTTTTACTGTTCCTTTTTCATGTTTTTTTCGGTAATGGATGATACCAAATCGGTGCGCCTCATCCCTCATGTGTTGGATCACTTTCAGGGTTTCTGATTTTTTGTCAATGTGCAATGGAATAGGGTCATCAGGAAAATAGAGCTCTTCAAGTCTTTTGGCGATTCCAACAATACTGATTTTTCCGCGTAATTCCAATTTATCCAGACTTTTCACTGCGGACGATAACTGACCTTTACCTCCATCAATAACAATGAGTTGGGGCAGGCTTTGCTCTTCCTCAATCAGCCGCTTGTACCTTCGGTAAATCACTTCTTCCATTGAAGCGAAATCATTTGGACCTTCAACAGTTTTAATGTTGTAATGCCGATAATCATTTTTACTGGGCCTGGCATTTTTAAAGCAAACCATCGCCGCTACTGCGTAATGGCCCTGCATGTTTGAGTTGTCAAAGCATTCGATGTGAACCGGTGGTTCAGGCAACTGAAGATCGGCCATCATGGTGTTTAAAATCCGTTTTGCGTGTCGTTCAGGATCCACTAATTCCTGTTGTTTCCTTTTTTCGAGCAGATAATATTTGGCATTGCGCTCCGAAAGTTCAAGCAGGTGCTTTTTGTCGCCAATCTTTGGGACAGTGAGCATGGTTGAAGGGAAGGAAATTTCAAGTGCAATGGGAATAATCAACTCCTGCGAGTCACTTTCAAATCGTTGGCGCAAATCGGTAATGGCCAGTATGAGGAGATCTTCATCCGTTTCGTCGAGTTTCTTTTTTAATTCGACAGTGTGGGCCTGCACGATGGCGCCATTGATGACCTTGAGATAGTTAACATAGCCGGCCTCATGATCTGAAATGATTGAAAAAACATCCACATTGTGAATGTTTGGATTTACAACCATAGATTTGCTTTGGTATTTCTCCAGCAAAACGATTTTTTCCTTCACTGCCTGTGCCTTTTCAAATGCCAGTTCATCAGCATAGCGTTTCATCCGTTCACGAAGACTTCCTAATACATTACTGATGTTTCCTTTCAGAATTTCCTTGATTTCGAGAATCGAAGCGTTGTACTCTTCTGCTTCCTGTAACCCTTCGCATGGGCCTTTGCAGTTACCAAGATGGTATTCGAGACAAACCCTGAACTTACGG
>JACZJL010000080.1 GCA_014860585.1 Bacteroidales bacterium
TCAACAGGAGAAAATGAACCTGCTGATTGAAGAGTTAAAACAAAGCCCCATTGCCATTGGGACGCAGGAAGCCAACGAGCAGCATTACGAAGTGCCGGCTGAATTTTTCAGGTTGGTTTTGGGGCCATGGATGAAGTATAGCTGTGGGCTTTGGCCGCAAGGAGTCAACACGCTGGAAGAATCAGAAATTAAGATGCTTGACCTCACGATCAGTCGGGCAGGGATTGAGGATGGACAAAGGATCCTTGATCTTGGCTGTGGCTGGGGGTCATTCACCCTCTATGCTGCTTTGAAATTTCCCGGGGCTCATTTCACTGCCGTCTCCAACTCCCGCTCACAGCGCCTTTTTATCGAGCATCGTGCACGGGAGCTTCAACTGAAAAACGTCAGGGTGATCACAGCCGATATCAACGATTTCGACCCAAAAGAGAAATATGACCGGGTGGTTTCGGTGGAGATGTTTGAACATGTCCGGAACTACGAATTGCTATTTCAGCGCATCCATTCGTGGTTAAACGATGACGGTAAACTCTTCGTGCACATTTTTAACCACAAGAAATTTGCTTACAAGTTTGAAATACATAGTGATAGGGACTGGATGGCGAAATACTTTTTTACGGGTGGCATGATGCCTTCCAACCATTTGCTCTTTTATTTCGCCAATGGCTTCCAAATTGGTGGTCATTGGGTGGTCAACGGCAGGCATTATTCAAAAACACTTGAAGCCTGGCTGAGGAAGATGGATGACAACAAAAAACTGATCTATCCATTGTTCGGAGATATCTACGGGGATGAAGCAAGAAGGTTTTGGAGCTATTGGAGGATATTTTTTATGGCCTGCTCCGAAACCTTCAAACTCAATGGTGGCAACGAATGGCAGGTGGGACATTATCTTTTTGTGAAAAAATAACATAAATTTTCTTTTAATAAGTCTTGCACACATTTTAAAATTGGTTTACTTTTGAAATCTCTACGAATTTGTGATCATGAAGAACCCTCTCCGGAGGTTGTTGCCGGTTAATTCGCAGTTTAGAATTTTCTAAGATCGACTACTTAGTAAACTTTGAATACATTTTTATTAACCAAAAATTTATTAATTATGAAACGTAGCTTACTTTCTCTCTTCGCATTGGTATTGGTGTTTTTCATTTCAGCACCATCGCTTTACTCCCAAATGGCTGATCCTGAGGAGTATTTTGGACAATTTAGATACATAACTCCGGAGGAGCCGGAGTATTATCCAACACGCACAGCGCTTACCGAAAATGAAATGCATGTGCTTGATACTTTGACCAACGAGGAACGTCAGATCATTGAGGAATCTGATGAACCTCCGATAGTGGGAGTGATTAGGGATTTTCCCCTTTCGGTCAGGTTTAGCCTGGAGGAGATTGCCATTCCCGTGCAGGGTGAAATCACGGTATCCGGCGGCCGGTTGTCGCGCATCAGCGAAGATTTACTTGTGTTTACCACTTATTTCAGGTCGAAGAAAGCCGACGAGATCCGCATCTTTTTCGCCGAAGGAAATTTTCCATACGGCACAGAGGTGAATATTTTCAGTCAGGACGAATATGCCTTTCATCAGCGGGAGCTGTTTGGCCAACTGGATGAATACGGCTTTTACACGACCACCACATTTGCCGATTACCTCTATCTGCAGGTAGTGATCAATCTTGGGTTGATTGAGGATAATGTGCGTTTTACCATTTCCAAGATCATCCATGTTGACAATCGTTACATTCCAGAAGATATCTCAAGAGCCTGTTATCTTGATGCCAACTGCTCTGACGCCAATAGTTTTGCCCACATTGACGGATTTCGGAGAGCAACTGCAAGGCTTTACTTTCCAACGCTAAATAAATATGGCTTATGCTCCGGTACGCAACTTAACGATATACGCGCCATTGACTTGCAACCTTTCTTACTCACAGCCAATCACTGTTTCGATACTCAAACTTCTGCAGCCGGTTTGGAGGCAAGATTTTACTATTGGTCCACCTCTTGTAACAGTGGGGTAGTAAATCCCAACCATATCATTGTCAATGGTTCTAACCTGATTGCTACCAATAACCAGACGGATTTCACCCTGGTTCTGTTGAAAGAGAAGGGAGGCAATTATTACATGGGATGGGATATAGGCAGTGTTTCAAACAATACTGTGATGCACTCGGTACACCATCCCGGAGGCACATTAATGAAATATCACAGGATGCAGAACAAAACTTCACCCAGTTGGACATGCACGGGATTCAGCACGTCCAACTTTCATTACACGAAAGTGACCCATGGCCAGGAATCCGGAGGAAGTTCCGGTGGAGGCGTAGTTGATCCGGACGGAAGGATCCGAGGCCAGCTTTACGGTACCTGTCATCTCGATCCATGGGATAATTGCGATTACAATACCTACTATAATATGTGGGGAAAATTCGGGGTTTCCTATTCAAATAACAACCTGCAATACTGGCTGTGGAATGGAGGCGCCAGCGTGGCCATGTCAACATCGCCTTCTTCATCCTATAACTTTGGTACGGTGAACATTGGGTCCTACTTAAATTATAACATCACGGTTACCAACACAGGTACGCGACCAAATTATATGAATCTTGAAGCAGGTACTGCGACAATCTCCGGAACCAATGCCAGCCAGTTTTCAATTATCGGCGCTACTTCACTTTACCTTGCACCCGGAGAATCGGGAACATTTACAGTAAGATTTACTCCAACTTCCTCCGGTAAGAAAACCGCATCCTTGAATATTCCTCACAATGCCGACAACATCAGCAGTCCGCGTGTTATTACCCTCACCGGTTATGGAAATCCATGCTCTGACATCATTTCTCTGGGAGATGGCGGTTCAGCCAATGCTAAAACTTTTTCAAAAAGTGGGGAAGGGGCATGGGTGACTGATGTTTGTGGTTTTGACTGCAACGGCAATGAGCAGGTTTACAGTTTTGTGGCGCCATACACCGGGATTTACAGCATTGAGGTCACCGCTACCAACAGCACTTTTGTTGATTACTTCTGGAAAACCAGTTCATGTTCCTCCTCCGGATGGAATTGTATTGGTTGGGTTTATTCACCTACTACCAAGGGTTCGATGAGCTGGACAGCGGGCACAACCTATTACATTCTGCTCGACGCCGAAGGTACCTCCTTATCGACGCATACTTTTTATGTCTTCTTAAATCCTTGTTCAAACGTCGTTTCTCTTGCCGGCGGAGGTTCGGCAAATACCAAAACCTTCTCAAAAAGCGGAAACGGCGCATGGACGTCAGATTTTTGCGGATACAATTGTTACGGGATGGAAGGTGTTTACAGCTTTGTTGCACCCCGAACCGGAATATACAGCATCGAGGTGACTGAAGGGGGCGCCGGTTACATCGATTATTTCTGGAAAGCAAATTCTTGCGGATCTACCGCGTGGGAATGTATAGATGATGTTTATTATTCCGGTACTTACGGTAATATGAACTGGACTGCCGGTACTACCTACTATCTTTTACTGGATGATGAGAATACAATCCTTTCCCCGCAGTCGTTCTATGTTTTTCTGAATCCATGCCTGAATATAACTTCCATAGGAGGCGTAGGGTCGGGATATCCGCAAACATATTTAGGCGGTGGCAATGGCGCCTGGTTTACTTCCACAGTTACTCCATGCAACTATCCTTGCCCCGGAACAGAAGAAATTTACAGTTTTGTGCCTCCTTACACCGGTAACTACAAAATTCAGGTAACAACTGGAGGAAGTTGGGTAGATTATATGTGGAAATCAGGCTCCTGTTCTTCCGCTGACTGGGAGTGCATTGATGATATTTATAGTCCAGGATCTCATGGAAACCTTCCGATGACAGCAGGTACTACTTATTACTTCCTGCTGGATGATGAAGATACCAGTCCAAGTAACCATGCATTTTATGTGGACTATCTGGAAACTCCGGGTACATGGAAAGGCCTGGTCAGCACCGACTGGAATGTTCAGGGAAACTGGAGCGCAAATATCATTCCCGACGCTGCCATTGATGTGGTGATTCCTTCCGGTACACCTCACCAGCCTAATGTTCAGAGCGCTAACGGCAACTGTAAAAGTATTACTGTTAATTCCGGTGCTTCGCTGACCATTGGCGGTTTTGAACTCACAGTGGAAAACAACCTCGATATCCATGGCGCCCTCAATATGAACAATGGTAGCGGAGTATTGCGGGTAAAAGGCAATGTGGCCTGGCATAATGGTTCAACAGCAGGTTTCACGGCTAATGCTGTATTCTGGGTACATGGGAACTGGAACTTTAATGAAGGCGCCAATGCCAACCTGGCCAATGGATTTGTTGACTTTACCGGTAGCAGCTCGAGTTGGATCAGGCAGTACAGCACCAACTCCAGTTTTTACCATATCGGGAATTATAAATCGGGAACTAACTGGCTCAGGATTAGTGAACTTTCTACCCAACCATTGACCATAAATGGCTCCATTTATAACCAGCCATCTTGTAACTTTGGTATTTCTACAAGCCAGGATGTAATCCTTAAGGGAAGTTTATTAAACAATGGTAATTATGATTTTACCGGTGTTTCAAACACCGGCTGGTTTATTTTTGATGGAGTATCACAACAGATTAACCACTACGGTGCCGGAACGGGCCTGTTCAACAATGTGCGGTTCAGTTCATCCACGGGAACGACTGCGCAAAGCAGCATCACGGTGGCCAAAAATCTTACAATAGACCAGGGATATTTCAACCCGGGTGCGAACACCGTTTCAATCGGAGGCGATTGGTCTAATACAGTTGGTGATGCAGGATTTACCGAAGGCACGAGCCGGGTGATCTTCAATGGTTCAGGCCATCAGTATATCTATTCCTCAGAAACATTTAATATTCTCGAAGCCAACATGGGTGCCGCATTGCGAATCAATAATGCTGCCTATACCGTTACCTGCAACCAATACGACTGGACAAGCGGTGGCATAGATATCATTGCAGGCGCCTTTACCGCTCTTGATCTGGCTCAAAACGGCCTTTATGGCGGATTCTGGGTAAATCCGGGCGGAACCATCAACCTGACCAATTCGGGTTCAGGCACATGGGTTGATCTGGTGGGACAGATTTATAATTACGGCGGCACGATGAATTTTTCAGGCAGTTCAGCCTGGTGGCCGTATTCAAACAGTGCTAACTTGACAATGTCGGGAGGAGTTATTGATATCAAAACTTGTGGTTTATACATGCCATCCGGCTATAATTCTGCAACTTATAATATTACCGGAGGAACCATTCGTACCCCGTATGGATTTACTGGCAGCGATCCTAATTTTACTCCATCAGCCGGAACATTTGAGTTTTATGGAAGCAACGATTATTTTATCACTCAATCCAATGGCAGTACTTTACATGATGTTGAGATTAATAAAACCGCTAAGGATGGCGGGTACAATTCAACAGGCGGGCCTGTTCATGATGAGCGCAGTGGCGAACTGCTTTCCGACGGCGGAAAATCCAATACCACAACCCTCGGTTCTGATTTCACGATTACCGGGAACTTAACCATTGAGGCCGGAACATTTAGTTTGGGTTCATATACCTGTGAGGTAACCGGAACCACCGATATTTATGGGACGCTTGCAATGATAGATGCTGCAAATGATCTTACGTCAGGTACGATTAACTGGCAATCAGGTTCGGAAGATAATGTAACGGCTGGTACTTTTCATGCTTATGATTGGCGATTCAACGAGGGTACCAATGCAAAACTCGGGATAGGAAATACTGCTTATATCTATAATGTGTTCTATCCAACAGATGACGATGCCGAATTTGGAAATCTTGTAGGTGTGCCTTATTCAAAGATTCTAAGTGACAATTCCGGCAAAGCCTTTTACCCGATCAGGGTTAAAGGTGATTTAACTATCGAAACAGGTGCAACATGGTGGTTTACCAACAGCAGTACTGATCTGATCGTTGACGGAAATTCAATTATTGAAACTGGTGCTGGACTTAATTTTCAATACGCTGATTTTATCAACACCGGTACACTTGATTTAGAGGGCTCATTATTAATAACGTTTGGTTCAATAGCAACTGTTTCAGGTGAAATCACTTTTCCTTCAACTGGCTGGTTATATTTGAGCAACGGAACGTTTACCTGTAATTACGATGTTATTACATACACTACTAACCTTAGTGGAAAGCTTACCATGAATGAAGGTTCAGTGCTTGAGTTTCCTTACAGGGGGATAACTATAGAATCAACTTTTGTGAATGAGATCTCCGGCGGAACCCTGCGTTTTGGGAGAACATTGTACGCAGTTTACCCCGGAACATTTGAACTGAACAATGGTACGGTGGAGTTTGTGACAGGAAATACAGGCCACTACATACAGGTCATCAATGGCAATTACCTGTATAACATGGTTGTTGACAAGCCATCCGGTAGTATTTTGGTGTACGACGACCTGACCATCAAAGGAAACCTGGACATAAACAATGGCGTCTTGAACTCCAACAACAAAACCATTCAAATCGCCGGCGACTGGCTCAATAATGTTGGCCCCGCTGCCTTTGCTGAAACCAACAGCCGTGTAATTTTCAACGGCGCTACACCACAGTTTTGTTCTACCGAAGATTTTTATACTCTTGAAGTGAATAAACCGGTAGAATTGCTTTACAATGTATCCGGCCATAACATCACCTGCCAGAGTTACGACTGGACAAGCGGAGGAGTATGGATTTCACCCGGGAACTTTACAGCTTATGATCTGGTTGATAGCGGCCTTTTCGGAACTTTTGCCATCTACTCAGGTGTCATGAACCTCTACCAGGACGCTGGCCAATATGTTGACATTAATGGTACAGTGATTACAGGCAGTGGTGCAGAACTGAATATTTTTGGTGGAAATTCTGCCAGCTATTGGTCATGGGTGGGGGATGCCACGGTGTTTATGACCGGTGGTGTTCTCGATTTTAAAGACGTGGGAATTCTTGTTTACAATTCACCAACCTATTCTTTTACCGAAAATATTACTGCTGGAATTATACGAACCACCGGGAACATGTCGGTTCACAACCTGAATTTTACACCTTCAGGCGGCACGGTTGAGCTTTATGGCGGAACAGATGCCGGAATCAATATGAGTGCAGGGAATTTCCACAATGTCCTGATCAACAAGGCTGGCGGAGATGGCTTGAAAATGGAGCCGGTGATAGAAAGAGACGGGAAGGTAACGGAAGGAACCAGAGCCAATACTGTCAATATCACATCAGATATATTAATCAACAATAATTTGACAGTTGATGCAGGTACGCTTAATGTAATCGAAGTTGATGTATCAGCAGGTGGAAATGTAAATGTTAATTCGGGTGGGTCATTTGTACTAAACAATAATAGTCACCTTTTAATGGGCTCCGGAAAAACGCTTTCCGTTAATAATGGAGGAACGTTGAGCGTGATAGGAAGCCTGGGCGCCGAAGCCGGCATTTCAAGGATATCATCAGGCTACTATTCTTTCGATGTTCAAAGTGGCGGGAGCATGGACGCTCAATATGGGATTTTCGAATACATGGGTACCAATGGTGTCAACATTACCAACGGCGCTTTGGTTGACCCGGCAAACGCATTTAATTATTGTACTTTTAGAAACGGCGCTGCAGGACAAACCCTGCTGAGTGTGCAAAATGACCAGGAACTCTCATGTAACGGGGCTATATTCCCGGCAAACACCTGGGGCGGAGCCAGCAACGTTACAAAGTGGGTAAACCAGGGTCGAATCACTTTCTACGATTACTCCGGTGGTTTTGCAGGTTCTTCCTACGAGGTTGACCCCTTCAGCCGTGTTGACTGGTTCGAACCGCAACTTTCTGCCTCGCCTTTAACTCTCAATGTCACCCCACCTGCAGGAAGCACTACGTTTGACATCACTTCAAATGTTGACTGGACAATTTCTGAATCGATTTCATGGGCAAGTGTTACCCCTATGGCGGGTAGTAATAACGCCACCATCACGGTCAATTACACACAGAATAGTTCACCGACACCCCGTTCAGGGATTATTACACTTTCTGCCCCCGATGTCCCAAATGTCGTTGTTACAATTAACCAGGCCGGAGCCACCCTGGCAGTAGCACCCCCATCTCAGAGTGTAGGAGCTTCCCTTGGTTCAACGAGTTTCAATGTAACATCCAACACTACCTGGACAGTAAGTGAAACCGTACTTTGGTTTAGCGTACTTCCGATGAGTGGTACCGGGAATAACGCTCTGGTTGTGAGTTACAACCAAAACACTTCAGTGAATCCACGCTCAGGTCAGATCACCGTTTCATCACCGGGATTACCAAGCGTCGTTGTAACCGTTAACCAGGCTGGCGCCGGAGCAACTCTTACCGTTACACCGGCTAACCGCGATGTTGCTGCAACCGCAGGATCAACCACTTTCAGCCTTAACTCCAACACCGGGTGGGCTGTGAGCGAGAGTGTACCCTGGTTAAGTGTTACTCCAATGAGTGGAACCGGAAATGGGACATTAACAGTGAATTACGGCGAAAATGCTACCGGAAGCACCAGGGTTGGAACCATCAATGTCACAGCTACCGGAGGTTCACCCTCAGTAAATGTTACGGTTACGCAGGTATCCTACCCAACTCATTCAGTATCGCTGAATGCAGGCTGGCAGGGACTTTCCAGTTATATCATGCCGGCCAACTATGCCATTGAAGATGTGTTTGATCCGCTATTGCCCGATTTTATCATTGCCCAGACGATGACCGGCGTGTATTATCCCGCCGGACCAATCAATACCATCTATGACTGGCTCAGTCAGTCGGCTTATAAAGTAAAGATGGGCGCCCCAGCGGTCTTGTCAATAATTGGCAATGAAGAAACAAATAAAGTGTTTGGATTAAATACAGGCTGGAACCTTGTACCGGTCATAGTCAACACACCTGTAAATGTTGTCACAATGTTTTCCGGAACCAGCCTGACCATTGCAAAAGATGTGGCCGGAGTGGGTGTTTACTGGCCGGCAATGAGCATCAATACACTGGGTGATCTGCTCCCGGGTCTGTCTTATTATGCCATGTTGGGATCACCGGGATCGATCACATTCCCCGCAAATTCCAAAGATGCATGGACAGGCTATTATCCCAAGGTCAACCATCCGGATCATCCCTGGAATAAAGTCGGCATTACGCCTTCTTCGCACCTGATTGCCATAGAGGCTGAAGGGATGAAACACATCCAACCTGGCGATGTATTGGGAGTGTTTTCAGCACAGGGAGTTTGTTTTGGTGTAACAGAAATTGCAGACATTTCCCAAAATGCACTCATAACCGCTTATGCTGATGATCCGTTGACCGGAAATAAAGACGGTTTCGATGAATCAGAGTTGATGAGCTACCGCCTCTTCCGCCCGCAAACCGGCGAAGTGTTTGATGTAGAAGTGGAATACAACCCGCAATTGCCACAAACCGGCCATTTCACCGGCGAAGGACTTTCGGCAATAAAAATGATGAACCTTTCATCAACCGGAACTACTGAAGGACTCACTACAGGAATCAGTATTTATCCCAACCCGACAGACGGAACCATCTGGATCACCGGAATTTCCGGTTTTGCAGAGATTGAGGTGATTGGCTCATTGGGAACAACAATGAAAACCATCACAAACGATGGCCAAAACTCATTAAGCATTGATCTTTACGACTTTCAACCAGGTGTTTA
>JACZJL010000081.1 GCA_014860585.1 Bacteroidales bacterium
GGTTGTTGCGTTAGGAATTTTCACCTGAAAAGGAATTCCTTTGTTCTGACGAATCTGCCGGTAGAACAGGTCAATTGCATCCGAAGCGGTCAACCCCAGTCGTTGCAGGATTTCTTCCACTTCATGCTTTAATTTGGGTTCGATGTTTACCTCTATTATTTCTGTTTTCGACATTGTGTCTGGTCTTTAAAGTGATTGTACAAATTTAATTTTTTTGAATAAGCTAACGCTCTTTGCTTTTTTATTTCAGTGTTGTAAGTCACAAAACCGTTTCTTTTAAAAACATCTTTAATCGGTTAAACATTCACCGTCTTTTGTTTTTTCATTTTTGGATGCAATGCTTTCCTTTTCTCTAAGTATTCCATCATTTCATCAAATGATAAGTCTTTCAATTCATCGCTGATTTTATCACGAATTTCCCTCAATTCGTCAATCATTGTTTTTTCCGGTTTAGTTTTCATGCTAATATTTCTCTTGGTGTTCGTATTTCCAGAATTATAGAGTCCAGTTCTCTATTTTCAGGTTTAATATTCTGCCAACGTGTTTTTCGTTATTGGTTACGAGTACCATTTCATTTTCGATTGCAACACCGGCGATCAGTATATCAATATCATCAATAGGATTTCCCGTTTGCCGAAGTGGTGCATATAATTCTGCTGAAATTTTTGAAGATTTTTTCGTCAAGGGAATTATTTTGTTCTCATCAACAAACTGTTCAAAAACCTGCAATTGGCGAAAAGCCTTTTTTGCAAGCAGCCCACTTGTGATTTCGTAATAGGTAATAATACAAATCTCGATGGAATCGAAAATACCAAGATAAGATTCAAAGTGCCCTATTACTTTTGGATTGCCCTTAAAATAATAGGATAAAATGTCGGTATCAATCAAGGCTCGTTTCATCGCTTCTTCTTTTGTTTTCTTGTCTTCGGGTGATTAATTCCCCGGTAAATGCCCTAAAAATAGCATCATCCATGTCTTTCCAAGCACCGGCATAAGAAAGGATTCTGTCCTTCTTAGTCTTCTCCAACTCTAACTTTTTCAATATCTTGTCAAGTTCCATAAGTTGCTCCTCTGGCATGCGTTCGATTCTTCTGAGTATCTGCTTTCTGATTTTTGTTTCTGTGGTCATTTTACTTTTGATTAGTTTTTGATGTTCTTTAGCAATTCATCCTGAAAAGCTTTCCATGGATCGGTTTCCATTAATATCAGCAGTGCATCCAACAAATTCTCCTTCAACTCAGCAATGGTTTTCCCCTGCGACAATACAGCCGGAATTTCCTCCAACTGTCCGACGTACCAGCCATCGTTTGATTTTTCGATAATCGCTGTGAGTTTCATGTTATGGATTTTATTTTTTTTTTGATGTTCAAAAATACAGTTTTTTTAATCGCTAATGATTCGGGATGAGCTTAATTTTCAAATGAAACCGTTTTTCAAAGTTCTCCTGGTGAGTAATTCTCCCGTAAACTCCCTGAAAACAGCATCATCAAGTTCATTCCATACGCCGGCGTATGACGGGATTTTATCCTTTTTTTTATTCAGGTATCGGGATTTTAAAGTAACGATCAACCTTTGGAGGATCTTTTTCGGGGGGCTCAATCTTTTTAGTGAATTGCGCGGTAATGCCCGGATTCTGTTGCTTTTCAATCATTTTAGCATCTGTTCGCTAAAAGTTGGAGTCAAGGAATGTAGAAAAATCAACAATAAGCGTATTTTTATACTTCTTTATCGCGAGCAAATCCTTATCGCCGGTTACCAGATAATCTGCATTGGTGTCAATTGCGAAAGCCAAAAGGAAATCATCATTGGGATCGCGGGAGAGCTTCACTTTTGACTTAATTTTTCTTTTCGTGGCAAATGTCTCAATCAGATCAATGGTATCGGCGCTTCTTGCCGGCGGTACAAACTTTGCAAGTTCTTCACGTTGAATAACAGTTAAGTACTCTGTAATAATCTCTTCACAAATTAAAATATCAAATCTGCCGGACAGTAGCACATCCTTTAACACATCAAGACGTTTTCCTATTGAAAAACTAATCCAGATGTTGGTATCAAATATAATTCTGATTTTTTGTGAAAACATAAATCAGGCTGTGCTTTTGATCATTCCCATGATGTCATCATCATCAAGAGGTACATCTTTAGGGGCATTTTTAATGTAACGCTCTATTTTCTCTTCGGGCGTTTCAAGGTTCACGAAATCAAATAATCGGAGCATTTGCCTGAAAGCCTTAGCCTTCGATTTCCTGACCCTGATTGTGATGGTTTCTTCACTTTCTTTCATTGTTTACAGGTTTTATGGTGCAAAGATAATGACAAATCTCAATTACCGGATAGATAGTTTTTGGTGATATTCGGATTTAAAAATGCTAAAATTGTCTTAAAAGTCTGGATTTAACCCGGTCCGTTGAAAGTCAAATTTGAAAGGTTTTCGTGCTGGCACTGTTTACTATTTTAATGACGGCGGAATTTGAATCTTGGGTTTCGTTTTGTGTCGAACACATGTAATTCGATAATTTTTTGCTCCTCTTCGATGTATTCATAATCGATGACGTAAGGAAATTTATCAACCACAAACTCTCTGAAGGATTTAGCTTTTAAGGGAAGTCTTTCAGGGGAAAGTTCAATCAGATGAAAAGCCTTATCAATAATACTGATGAATCGATCACCTAATCCTTCTCTTCGTTCTTCATACCATAGAAATGATGCATCAAGTTCCTTTATGGCACTTGATTAAAGTAAGATTTTAAATCCCATTTCCTGCTCCTTTGTGATGATTCAGAATTTCGATTTTTGCATCTTCCCAAAGCTGACCTTTGTCGTTACCGCTTTTTATTTGTTTAGAACGATGGTCAAGTTTGGCGAGTAGTTCTTTATCATTCCACCATTCATAAGGCTCAATCATATCATTTTCGATGATGGTGTAAATAGCCCTTACTTTTCTGTCATCGGCAACTCTGATGTAATCATAGAGTTTTTTTCTAATTGATGCAGTGTTCATAATATGAATTTTTTTGTAAAGGTAATGTAAATCTGGTATTGACAAATAAGCAACCTGCTCTGATCAATTGAAGTGTAGCATGTTGAGATGAAAGCAAAAATTTTGAAATAGAGACCAGCTACTTCTCCTCCCTAAGCAAAAACAGGTACACGGGGAAGTGGTCGCTGTAGCCGCCGAGGTAGCTGCCGCCGGCGAAGGAGCGCCAGGGGTAGCCTTTGAAAGCGCCTTCTTTTTGCACCATCCAGGGTTTGTTGAAAACGCCGGCACGGTAAAATTTGTAGGTGCTTTTGTCGCCACCGACCAGTGCCGGAGTCATGATCATCTGGTCGAAGAGGTTCCATGAGTCGCGGTAGGCCAGGCTCCCTATTCCCTGGCGGTAGAGTCTTTCCATGGGGTTGAACATCATTCCATCGCTGATCTTCTCCGGGTTATCAGTTGAGTTGAGTACTTTTTTTACCGATTTATCTATCGGATCATCGTTCAGGTCGCCCATCACAATTACCTTGGCGTTGGGGTCAATGGCCAGGAGAGAGTCCACTATGGATTTCGTGAGTTCGGCAGCGGCAATCCGCATGGGTTCGCTGCGCTTTTGTCCTCCCCTGCGCGATGGCCAGTGGTTGACGATGAAGTGCATCATTTCGCCGTCGAATAAACCGGAAACAACCAGTTGATCGCGCGTCAGGAACTCATCATTTCCTTCAATCCTCAATCGTCTGGATTGGGAATTGGTTTCGGTAAAATATTTCGGACTGTAGAACAGTGCGCAATCCACGCCTCGCAGATCCGGCCCGTCGTAATGCACCACCTGGTAATTCCGGCTGCTAATGGCGGGTTGTGCAGCCAGGTCAATCAGCACACTGCGGTTCTCAATTTCGCTAACTCCTAAAATTGCAGGGCCATCGGGCGTCATTTCAGTGCCGATTTTGGAAATCACTTCTGAAAGCTTTTCAAGTTTCTCGTAATATTTCTTTGAGTTCCAGTTGTTGATACCCTGTGGAGTAAATTCAATGTCATTCACCTCTGGCTGCTTGATCGTATCAAACAGGTTTTCGATGTTGTAGAAGGCGATGCAGCCAACTCTGTACCTGGCTTCATCCTGGGCTTTTAAAGTCAGGCTGGTAAGGAAAAGAACGACCATTACTGATAAACGAAATGAAATTTTCATGCGCCTGTTGTTAAGTTTAAATTTTGCGACAAATTTAAAACAAAAGCAATTAAACAGACACGGCAATTCAAATTATACCTAAATTTGCCGGCTTATTTCATTCAAACACTGATATTATCAACAATCAAGTATCCAACTATTTTCTGATGAAAAAAATCATTTTTACCATTTCCGCTCTGTTGTTGATCGTGCAAGTATTTTCCCAAACTGATACGACATTTGTTGCCAAGGAAGATCCAACGGTAATACCGGTTATTACGATTACTGAATCTGACCTGGATTCGGACGATCAATCGCAAAACATCTCAGGACTGCTGCAATCGTCGAGGGATATTTTTGTGTCCACCGCAGGTTTTACTTTTGGACAGACACGATTCAGGATCAGGGGCTACGATTCTGAAAACACTACCGTGCTGATGAGCGGCGTACCGCTGAATGACATGGAAACAGGAAGGGCTTACTGGTCGGCCTGGGGAGGGCTGAATGACGTGACCCGCTGGCAGGAAATCGATTTTGGGATTTCTGCTTCTCCGTATTCATTTGGTGGAGTGAGTGGCGCCACTAATATCGAAGCGCGTGCTTCAAAGCTGCGTCCCGGAACCCGCTTAACTTATTCATCCACCAACCGTGCTTACCGCAACCGCCTGATGGCGACCTACAATTCAGGAATGCTCGACAATGGCTGGGCTTTTTCAGTTTCCGGCTCAAGAAGATGGGCTGAAGAGGGTTATGTTGAAGGAACTTTTTACGATGCCTGGAGCTATTTTGTCTCGGTGGAAAAGAAACTGAACAGTAAACACAGCCTCGGGTTTATCGCTTTTGCTGCTCCCTCGCAGGCCGGAAGAGCGGGCGTGGTAACCCAGGAGGCCTATGACCTCGCCGGATCGAATTATTACAATCCCAATTGGGGATACCAGAATGGCGAAAAACGCAACTCAAGGGTAGGAACATACAACCAGCCCCGGTTACTCCTTACGCATTATTGGGAACCAGACAAATCAACAAAATTGACCACTTCGGCAGCCTATTTTTTTGGAAGATACGGAACTACCGCTTTAGAATGGTATGATGCTGCCGACCCGAGGCCGGATTATTACAGAAACCTGCCCAGTTATTACAAAGACAACCCAGCACAGTTTGAATATTACACCAACCAATGGCAAAACAATGAATCATTCCGGCAACTGGATTGGGACTTCTTTTACTTTGCAAACAGCAAAAACCTCTTCACCATTAACAATGCTTATGGAATAGAGGGTAACAGCGTGACAGGCAACTTCTCCAAATACATTATCGAAGACCGTCGCAACGATCATAATCAGTTTCAGTTTAACACCAACCTCTGGAAAGAGATCAATCCGCACTTTAACCTGAATTCCGGACTCAACGTTTCACTTTATAAAGGAAGGACCTACAAAGTAGCTGAAGATTTGCTCGGTGGAGACTTTTACATCAACATTGATAAATTTGCCGAACAGGATGTATTTGATCCCCTCCAGTCGCAAAACGACCTCAGAACTCCTAACAAACCTGTTTACGAAGGTGATGTTTTTGGATATGACTATGATGCCAATGTCAATAGCGTTGACGCATTTGTTCAGGCCAATTTCACCTACCCCAAATTCGATTATTTTGTAGCGCTCAATTTGTCAGCTACCGAATTCTGGCGTACCGGTCATATGCAGAACGGGAAATTTCCAAACGAGTCGCTTGGTGATTCAGAGAAACAGAGTTTCACCAATTATGGTGTGAAAGGTGGGGTAACCTATAAAATTACCGGTCGCCATTATGTGATCGTCAATGGAATGTACCTTACTCGTGCGCCTTATTTCAGGGATTCCTACATTTCGCCGCGTACACGAGACCATGTGGTGAGCAACCTCGACAGCGAAAAAGTGTTGTCGGGAGATATCAGTTATGTGTTGCGTGCTCCGAACATCCAGGCAAGAGCAACCCTTTATTACACCGAATTCAACGACCAGGTCTACTCCCGCAGTTTTTACCATGAAACCCTGCGCAGTTTTGTCAATTACCAGATGACCGGAGTAGATACACGCAGCAGCGGCGCCGAGCTGGGTGTAGATTACAAATTGACTTCCACCATCAACCTGACTGCAGTAGCCGGTTTGGGACAATTGATCTATAACTCCCGTCCATTGGCCACCATCTCACAGGACAACAATTCTGATATCCTTGCTGAAAACAGGAAAATTTACCTCAAGAACTATTACGTTGGCGGAAGCCCGCAGACTGCCCTTTCGGGTGGAATTAAGTACAACTCTCCAAAATACTGGTGGATTGGCGCCAACATTAACTATTTCGACGATATTTACCTCGAACCCAATCCCGACCGCCGCTCTGAAGGCGCTGCCGGATTGTATAATGAAGATGACATCAGGTTTAATGAACTTCTTTACCAGGAAAAACTGTCATCGGCTTATACAGTGGATATTTTCGGAGGCAAATCATGGCGGATAAAACAATATTATATCGCCCTCAACCTGAGTGTTAACAATGTGCTGAACGAAACCAACTTCGCTTTTGGTGGTTTCGAACAGTTCAGGTACGACCCGAATGACCTTGAAAAATTCCCCCCCAAATATTTTTATCTTTATGGAATTCAATATTATGCCAACCTTAGCTTTAGATTTTAACTTTAAAAAGAACTTTCCAAACAACATTTAATCTATTCACAGTCATGCTAAAAAAATTAGTTTTCCCCTCACTTTTACTGATCACCGTGTTCACAATGATTTTTGCTTCATGTGTAAAACAGGATTTTGACGAACCACCATCAAAAGAAATTCCGGTTGGCGAAGTTGTATCCATTGCTGACCTAAAGGCCATGTATAACGGGCAATTCCTCAAGTTTGACACAGCCATGTCAACCTATGGGGTGGTGGTTGGCGACGAGACTTCAGGAAATATTTACAAAAACTCATACATCCAGGACGCAACCGGCGCCATCAACCTGCGGCTGAAAAATCCCGGAGGGCTGTATGTTGGCGACTCTGTAAGGGTTTACCTTAACGGGCTGATTCTCGGAAATTACAGTGGCGTGATGCAACTCGACTCGGTGGACGTTGACCTTAATATCGTGAAAATTAAAACCGGTGTTTTGATTGAACCAACACTTGTTACCATTCCCCAGCTTGCCGGCGGCGCCTACAATTCGATGCTGATTAAACTTGAGGGTGTTGAGTTTTCGGCTTCAGACACCAGCAAAACCTGGTCGGATGCTGTAGGATTAACAACGGTAAATCGTACGCTAAAAGATTGTAACAACAGCACCGTGATTGTCAGAACAAGTGGTTATGCCAATTTTGCCGGGGTTAGCTTACCTGACGGAAACGGTGTGTTTATTGGCATTGCCAGCCAGTTTAACAATGATATTCAACTTTATGTGCGCGACCTGAACGAGATTGACCTCACAGGAGAACGTTGTGGTGGCGGCGGCGGTGGAACCGGAACAGGTTCTGGAACGCAGGCCGATCCATATAACGTGGTTTCAGGAATTGAAAAACAAAACGCAACGCCTTATGTGGTAGGTTGGGTTAAAGGCTACATCGTCGGCGCCGTAAAATCCGGCATTACTTCAATTGTTTCAAATGATGATATTGATTATGCAGCTCCATTTACATTAGCTACCAACGTGTTGATTGCCGATTCACCGACTGAAAACAATTACCTGAACTGCGTTATTGTGAACCTGCCTGCCGGATCGCCCTTGCGATCTGAAGTAAATCTCCTGGACAATCCTGATAATCTTGGAAAGTTGCTGAGTGTGAACGGAACCTTACGTACTTATTTTGGAGCAGCCGGCCTGAGAGATAGTTCCGGTGAAAATGCCGATTTTGAGCTGGAAGGCGGCGGCGGTGGAGGAGGGACCTCCATTTTCGAAGAGGAATTTGATTCCAACCTTGGTACATTTACCGCGTACAGTGTAACAGGTACACAAGTCTGGGGCTGGGGTAACTTTGATGGGGGTTGTGTTGTGATGTCTGGTTACCAGGGATCAAGTTTTGCTAACGAAGACTGGCTGATTTCACCTGCGATTTCGCTGGAAGGACATACCGGGGTCACCCTGAATTTCCGTGAAGCCATCAACTATATCACGAACATCAACGATTTGAAAGTGCTGATTTCTACCGACTATGACGGCACCAGTGATCCTTCAACCAACGGAACATGGACCGAACTTACCGGATTTAACCGTGCTCCCGGAAATAACTGGACCTTCGTAAACAGCGGCGATGTAAGTCTGGCTGCATACGAAAACCAAACCATCCGCATCGCTTTCAAATTCATAAGTACCGAAAGTGGTTCCTCAACCTGGGAAATCAGTAAAGTTGAGGTAAAAAAGTAGGCTGTTAAATCTATTTTAATGAATAGAAATTCTTTCTTCACCTTTCTTTTTGCTGTGCTGCCTTTTTGTGCATTCCTTCAGCCCGTTGGCTATTACAACGGTACTGAGGGGTTGCAGGGCAATGATCTGAAAATGAAATTGCACGAAATCATCGATGGGCATAACAGCTTATCCTATTTTTTTTCAAAATATGTGATCTACTATGCAGATGCTGATCCGGCTTTTCCCGGAAATGTCATCTTGATTTACACAGGCAGATCTCAAAATGGGATGGATTACGGATCAGGTGGCAACAAGATCAACCGCGAACATGTTTGGGCTAAGTCGCACGGACAGTTTGAAGGTATTCTGCCCATGGATTCAGATGTGCACAACCTGAAACCCGCCGATGCTTCGGTGAACACCGCCCGCAGCAACCTCGACTTCGACTGGAGCCTTTACTATCATTCAGAAGCCACGGAATGTAAGTTTACCCCCGGAGTTTCCTGGGAACCGCGCAACGCAGTCAAAGGCGATGTGGCCAGGACGATCTTTTATATGGACACCCGCTACGAATACACCAATGGCGAGGCAAATCTTACTGTTGTTGACAAACTGGATACTTATCCTTATCCGGAACATGGTAAACTGTCGGCTTTGCTCGAATGGAATCCTCTGGATCCACCCGATCAGTTTGAATATAACAGGAACAATGTGATTTACAGATTTCAAAAAAACAGAAATCCTTTTATTGACAATCCTGCTTTTGTCGAATTGATTTGGGGGCAGGGAAGTCTGCCGTATTTTTCAATTGGCGGTATCGGGGTTTCGGATGATCAGCCCCAAAGCACCCAAAAGGTTACCGTTTCGGCAAGTATTGAGCCTAAACCTGAAGCTGGTGATGTAAAGCTTTACTGGGGAGATGCTTTTAACAACCTGCAGGATCACATTACAATGAATTTTAGTAATGGAAAATGGCTGGGTGAAATTCCTGCTTTCCCTGAAGAAAAGGTAATTTACTTCGCAGTAAGAGCAATTGAAGGAAACAGCAATATTTCATGGTCGCCCACTTATTCTTACCGCGTAGCCTCTTCATACAATGGAGACATCATCTCCATTCCCGAAATTCAGGGAACCGGAAGCAATACACCTTACGAAAATCAAATCGTTACAACTACGGGTATTGTAACTGCTTTTTTCCCCAACGGCTATTACATCCAGGCAGGAAATGGACCAAGAACGGGTTTGTTCATTTATGATCCCAACAGGTTCCCTGCCATTGGCGACAGCATCGTTATCACAGGATTAGCCAAAGAATACTATGGCCTCACGGAAATGACCAATCCCACGATGTACAAACTGATTAAAACTGATCTGCCTGGACCCGATCCCGAGGTACTCACCGCTTCTGATTTAGGGGAAGATTGGGAAAGTGTCCTGGTGAGGATTGCCGATGCCACATGCACCTATGCCCAGCACTGGAACAATTCTGGTATGTGGCGGGTGAATGATGGGACAGGCCAGGTAAATGTTCATAACAACGATGTTTTTGAAATCGATCCTGTGTTGAACAAAGATTACACGATTACAGGACCTCTCAGTTACGATTACTCTGAATGGAAAATCGAACTCAGGTCGTTGAAAGACATATCTGATCCAACGTTTATTGGTGAAAAGGAAAACTTGCTACATCTTATTGTTTTCCCCAACCCGACTGCAGGTGAACTATTTATTCAACTTCCCGTCACTGGTAGCCTTAACCGTGAAATAAGGATTTTCGATTTAATGGGGATCGAAAAGTCAGCATTCAGCGTTGACTCATTTGCTGAAACATTCAGCATTGACTTAAGGCAGCAAAGGTTGATGGATGGGATTTACTTTGTTGTCTATTCTGATGATACTGCCAGGAATTCGGAGCGGATAATTTTACTTTCAGATTGAGATTAGACATCCAATACTGCAAGTGAAATCACGTTAATTATTATTAATCCAAAAAAAGTTGCCTGACAAAACAACTGAGATGCCGGATAAATTAGTCATCATACCAACCTATAATGAGAAGGAAAACATCGAAAATATTCTTCGGTACGTTTTTTCCCTCAAAGGCGATTTCCATGTGCTTGTTGTCGAAGACAATTCTCCTGATGGTACAGCAACCATCGTCAAAAACCTCCTGAACGAATTTCCAGAACGGCTTTTTATTGAAGAAAGGAAAGGGAAACTGGGATTGGGAACGGCTTATATTCATGGATTTCGTTGGGCGCTGGCGAGAGGTTACGAGTATATTTTTGAAATGGATGCCGACTTTTCGCACAATCCGGCTGACCTGATCAGGCTTTACGAAACCTGTAAAAATGGTGCAGACGTTGCCATTGGATCCCGTTATGTGGGCAATGTAATCCGGGTGGTCAACTGGCCGATGGGGAGAGTGATGATGTCCTATTATGCTTCCAAATACGTCAGGATTGTCACAGGGTTGAGGATTGCCGATTCAACAGCCGGTTTTATTTGCTATCGCCGCAAGGTCCTTGAAACCATTTGGTTTGACAAAATCAAATTTATCGGGTATGCTTTTCAGATTGAGATGAAACTCACTGCAGCGCGTCTTGGTTTTAATGTCGTTGAAGTTCCGATTGTTTTCACTGACCGTACTGTTGGAACCTCAAAAATGAGTGCCGGGATTTTTAAAGAGGCGGTGCTGGGGGTAATTAAATTAAGATATAAAAAGATATTACCCGATCCTTCTAAAAACTAGCTGGCAGTCAATCGCTCCAACACTATTTGTATCAACCTGTCGATGACAGCATGGTAGTCTTTTGAATATTCACCGGTAGCCCGGTTGGCAATCACCGCGCACATAGTCAGCGTATTGTGGCTGAGTAATTTGCCCAGGCCATAAAGTGCCGAAGTTTCCATTTCGAAATTTAATACCCTTTTTCCTTCAAAACTGAACTTTTGAATGCGTTCCATTAATTCGGGATGGTTGAGCGGAATGCGGATTACCCTGCCCTGTGGGCCGTAAAAGCCTGGGGCTGTTCCGGTAATCCCCTGTAAAAGGCCGTAACCCATTTTATGAATTAATTGATCTGAACCTGCAACAATATAGGGAAATGGAAGATCGTCATGCCAGTCTGTTTGATGAATAAATGCGTTAGTCAGCTCCGTTTCAATAACATGGCTGCTGTGGTAAAACTTCAACAACCCGTCCATGCCTATGCCGTGCGTAGATACGGCAATGGTGTTAACGGGAATTTCAGGTTGAATGGCGCCGGATGTTCCCAGCCTAACAATATTAAGGCTTCTGAGTTTTTCTCTTGCAATGCGCGTTTTAAAATCAATGTTGACCAGCGCATCCAATTCGTTCATCACGATATCAATATTGTCCGTTCCCATACCGGTAGAAAGCACTGAAATCCGCTTATTGTTGAAGGTTCCGGTGTGAGCAACAATCTCGCGGTTCTGGCTTTGATGCTCAATTTTATCGAAATAGCGTGAGATTTTTAAAACCCTTCCCGGATCTCCGACCAGGATTACATTGTCAGCCAGGTTGTCAGGCTTCAGGTTCAGGTGGTAAATATTTCCTTCAGCATTTATAATCAACTCCGACTCTTTAATTCTTTCCATTATCACGAGTTATTAATTCTAATTTTGCAGAAAAAGTTGCAAAGGTAACATTTTGAACAAACGATATTTAAATGAAAGCAGAGATAATCACAATTGGAGACGAATTACTGATTGGCCAGGTGGTAGATACCAACTCGGCATGGCTGGGCGAGCAGCTTAATCTTACCGGAGTTAGGGTAAATCAGATCACCATCATTTCTGATGATCGCGGGCAAATTCTGACCACACTTGCCGAAGCTTCACGACGGGCCGATGTAATCCTGATCACAGGCGGTCTTGGCCCAACAAAAGACGATGTGACCAAGCAGGTTTTATGTGAGTTTTTCGATACCTATCTTGTATTTGACCAGGAAGCATACGAAAATGTAGAACGGTTATTCCGACTGCGGGGCATGGCAGTTACTGAATTAAACCGCCGCCAGGCTGAGGTGCCCGCCTCATGTATTCCTCTGCCAAATCCCGAAGGGACAGCCCCGGGTATGTGGTTTGAGAAGGATGGTAAATATTTCGTTTCGATGCCAGGGGTTCCTTTTGAAATGAAAACTATGTTCACAACGCAGGTTTTGCCCAGGCTGGCAAAATATACGAGCGCCAGTTTTATTGTTCATAAAACCATTTTAACGCAAGGTGTTGGGGAATCTTTTCTTGCCAAAACGATTGAAGATTGGGAAGATCATCTGCCTGAAAATGTCAAACTGGCCTACCTTCCCCAACCGGGGATGGTCCGACTGAGACTTACTGCGATTGGTGATCTAAAAGCAAAACTTGAAGCTCAACTTGAGGAACTGGATACAAAACTTCAACAACTCATTCCTGATTTGATTTTTGGCTATGGAACAGAAACCATGGAAGAAGTTAGCGGGAAATTACTGC
This sequence comes from Bacteroidales bacterium, assembly GCA_014860585.1. Lineage (NCBI taxonomy): Bacteria > Pseudomonadati > Bacteroidota > Bacteroidia > Bacteroidales > Bacteroidales bacterium. The sequence continues at coordinate 13,009 of JACZJL010000081.1, forward strand.
TATCATCAGGAAAAACACTTTCGACGGCTGAAAGTTGCACCGGTGGATACATAGCGCACCTTATTACCAGCGTTCCCGGGAGCTCTGCATATTTTAAGGGATCGGTTGTGGCTTATTCTAATGAAGTCAAAAGGAATAATCTTGGAGTTGATGGCGCTCTGCTTGAACAACATGGCGCTGTGAGTGAACAGGTGGTCAGGCAGATGGCTCAGGGAATCAGACAGAAGCTCCATACGGACTATGGTCTTGCTGTTTCAGGTATTGCCGGACCGGATGGAGGAACACCCGAAAAACCTGTAGGAACAACCTGGATTGCGCTTTCTTCTCCTGAACAAACGGTCGCAAGGAAACATCTTTTTGGTGAACATCGCGGAAGGAACATTCGCAAAGCTGCCCTTGAAGCACTCAATATGCTCAGGTTGGAGTTGAAGGCCGGAAAATGACCTTGTAAAACCTAACCTTGATAAATCAGAAACTACAAAATACAAATAAGAAATCTCTCCATAGGAGTCCTTAGGACAAATAAAACTCTCCATAGGAGTCCTTTGGACAATGTACGAAGGATCAAAAATCCAAACATAGAATAAGGATAATAATGTTTAAAAGTTTCGTATTTGAATTCTTTGAATTTAGTATTTATTTATGATTTGGAATTTGTCATTTGGAATTTCTGCCAAAAAAATGGCAACAATTTGCAAAATAAGACACTACCTCACTATTTCAATAATCTTGATTTCTGTCCTGCGATTGGCAGCCCGTCCTTCTTCAGTTTCGTTGTCTGCAATCGGGTTGCTGAAACCATAACCCCTGAATTGTAGTCGTTTACCTGCAATACCATTCTTAACCAGAAAATCAACCACCGACTTTGCCCTTTCGTTTGATAAATCAAGGTTATACTTTTCTCCGCCAATATTATCAGTATGCCCGCTGATTTCTATACTAACTGATAAGTTGTGCTCAAGAAATTCCTTTAGTTTTCTCAGTTCACCAATGGATTCAATTTTCAGGTCAGTCTTACCCGAGTCGAAAAAGATATTTTTCAGAATGGTGGTTTCTCCCGGAACTATTGGACGAAGGCTGATATCCATCAGGAATGGTTCAAAAATAGTGTTGAAGCCTGTGAGGGAAAAATTTTCAGAAAAAAACAGGTAGCCCTCCTTAGCTACATTCAGGGCATAATCATGTTTAGTGGGAATACAAAGCAAGAACTCGCCGGTTTTTTCATCTGAAAATGATCTTATCATTTCTTCCCCTGTTTGAATATGTATCAGAACGAAGTTGGCTGAAAGCGGCATCTCTGTTTTTGAATCCGAAATCACACCTTTTATATATGTCGATGGTTCAGGTCGGATCGGCTCATGCAATTCAAATTCATAAATGTCGAATCCACCCAATCCTGCAGTCAGTTTGGCTGAGATGTAAGCTTTGTTTCCGGGTGCATTGACTAAAATGTTGATCTCATCGCCGGGCGTGTTTACCGGGTAACCAAGATTTTCCGGAACAGACCAATTCCCGGTAGGATCGAGCCTTGTGACAAACAGATCAATCCCGCCCATACCCACATGCCGGTCGGAAGAGAAATATAATGTTTTGCCATCGGGGTGGATAAACGGCGCCATTTCCGAGCCAGGTGTATTAATTACTTCACCAAGGTTTTCGGGAATTGACCAACTACCATCCTCCTGCAGGCTGCTTTTCCAAATATCCGATTTCCCAAAACCACCGGTTCGTTTACTGGCAAAATACAGCGTTCTTCCATCAGAACCAAGCGAAGGTTGTGAATCCCAGGTGGAGCTGTTAACCGGACTTCCAAGATTTTGGGGTTCTGAAAATTTACCGGCCATAATTTTTGAAGCATAAATATCGCAGCTTCCATAGCCTTCAGACCATTGACAGCCGGTAAACAGTAAATATCTACCATCAGGTGTGATCGATAATGCCCCCTGGTTGTCCTTTGTATTGAGTGGTGGTGCAACGAGTTTCGAAGGTGACCATTCAACACTATCACTTTCGCGGAAAGCACGGAAGAACCTGTCGGAAGCATGGGTCTGGCTTGACTCAGGGTCCCTGCCGGTAAAATAGAGATGTAACTCATCGGAACTTACTGCATTGATAAACTCATCTGATACGGTATTGATATTTTCGCCGAGATTTTGAGGATCAAAAGGAACCGGATTTATTATTGCATTTTGGGCAAATATGCTACAAGCCAGGTAAAACTCTGCTTCACGCACCCTTAAGGCATTCTTTTTATCAACCGACAAAAAGTGATTTAGTTTTTCGACGCTTTGGTCATATTGCTGCAACCCGAAATGGAGCAGACCTGAAAAGTAAAAAACTTCGGGATATTTTTCGGGATTAATTTGAATAACTTTTTCGTATACATCAATGGCAGCCTGAGTTTCATCGAGCGACTTCAGGACATCCCCCATAAGCATGTAGGCTTCCAGAAACTGATCATCAGCTGATATAGCCTTTTTTAATGCTTGTTTTGCCACTTCAAAGTGTTGAAGTCCAAATTCTTTTCTCCCTTCTTCGTAGAATTTAACCGCACGTTTTGAGTCAGTTGATAAGGTTTGGCCATCACAATGATGGACTGGTATTATGAAATAAAGGAAAATAGCGAAAAGCAATTTTAACATAGATTTTGTCGGCTGGATCATTTTTTCCAAATTCTGGTTTAATCGGTTGATTAACGACAAAACCCTCAAAACAAATGTATCGATTAACTTTTTGGAAAATTGAAGATGATCAAAATTTGCCAACTGTATCCTTCCTGCAGCTTCTTGCCCTTTCTATTCGTCTGACCGGTTCGTCAGGGCGGGCTGCCCGCGTCATTATGGGATGTTCATGAACTTATGCGACTGAAGGGAAATTTTCCATTTTGGATGTTGCTTCACGTAATCGATGATTACAGGAGTCATGTATTTTGAACGGCTCCATTCCGGCTGGAGATAAAGTTTGCAACCGGGGCTAACCTGTGAGGCAAATTTCTCTGCCCAGGCTATATCGCTGTCGTTAAAAATGATCACCTTTAATTCATTGGCCAATTCAACGATATTTCCTATGGGAGCGGTGTTTTTCTTTGGTGAAAGACAAATCCAGTCCCATTCACCGGAAAGCGGATAGGCTCCTGATGTTTCAAGGTAGGTTTTAAAGTTATTGAGTTTAAGCTGTTGACAAAGGAAACCGAGGTTGTAAAGCAAAGGCTCGCCGCCAGTAACCACAACTGCTTTGGAGGGTTGCGCCAGTGCCTGTTGAATGATTTCGGTAGTTTTTGTCAAAGGATGCAGGTCAGGATTCCATGATTCCTTTACGTCGCACCACCGGCAGCCTACATCGCAGCCCCCAACCCTGATGAAAAAGGCTGCTTCACCGGTGTTATATCCCTCCCCCTGAAGCGTGTAGAATGCTTCCATGATGGGAAGAAGTTTTCCCTCAGCAAGCAATCTCTGTTGTTCTGGGTCTTTGATGCCTGGTGTTATCAAAATATGTAACTAAATTTTTAAAACTGTTATCCTTAAATTAGTGTCAACAAGAAAACTCCATTTGTTGAAAATCAAATTTAGGGTTTTTTATTGCTGATACTAATTATCTAACCCCTGGATGTGATTGTTCTTAAAAGCTTTAACGGTATTGATTAAAAGTGCTGCTCTCGTCATCGGGCCCACTCCGCCCGGAACCGGGGTAATAAAACTGCATTTGGGTGCAACTTCGTCAAACTTTACATCTCCAGTGAGTGTGTAGCCAGAAGTGCTCTTTTCGTCAGCTTTCCTGTGTATCCCTACATCGATGACTACTGCACCATCTTTAACCATGTCTTTAGTGACAAATTCTTCCTTTCCGATTGCAGCGATCAGAATATCTGCCTGCTGCGTGATCTCGGGAAGGTTCCTTGTGTGTGAATGACACAAGGTTACTGTACAATTCCCCGGGTAGCTTTTGCGCGAAAGCATCACGCTCAGCGGTGTGCCAACGATATTACTTCTGCCGAGCACCACGCAATGTTTCCCTTCGGTATCAATTTTATAACGTTTTAGCAATTCGATGATGCCGAATGGTGTGGCTGGCAAAAAGCTTTCCTGCCCGAGCAACATGTTTCCAAGATTGGTCGGATGAAAACCATCCACATCTTTTCTGGGGTCAATTGCAGCGATAACTTTTTCAACATTAATATGAGAAGGCAGGGGCAACTGAACGATAAACCCATGAACCTGATCGTCAAGGTTGAGGAAATCAATTGCTTTCAAAAGGTCTGATTCGGAGGTTTGTTTACCCAAACGATACACCGAAGAGGTTATACCAACCGATTTACAATCTTTTTCCTTGCTTGAAATGTATGTTTGGCTGGCGGGGTCTTCACCTATTAATATAGCTGCCAGGTGTGGTGCAACATCAAGGTTGTCAATAATTTTTGCAACCTCAATTTTGATCTCATGTTTTATGATCTCCGCGGTTGCTTTTCCGTCAATGATTTTCATTACAATAATGGGTGTTATAATAAAATTTGTTAAGCCGGTAGAGACGCACGGCCGTGCGTCTCTACCGGCCGTGCGTCTCTATCGCGCCCCTTTCATTTGTTGCATCATCTTCATCATTCCTTTGCCACCGTTGGTGGTCATCATGCGCATCATCCTGCGTGTATCGTCAAATTGTTTGATCAGCCGGTTGACTTCCTGGATGTCTGTTCCACTTCCGGAAGCA
>JACZJL010000082.1 GCA_014860585.1 Bacteroidales bacterium
TCTTTACAAGCATTTTGCAAGCCGATCCCAAAACTCATTTCTCCGGAAAGAAATACCTGGCTTTTGATACGATCTATACTTCTACACAACGGAACACCAGTGATGACCCGGCACAACTGCTCAAAAACGACAGCGAAGTGATTGTATATGCGATTCAGAATGAGGATTTTTCTTCGGCATTTTATTCCCGGAAAGGATGGTTCATTTACCGCACTTACATCCCTGAGCCGGCTTACAAGCAGACCGTGATCATTGATATTGCAGGCAGCGATTCAGCCATGATTGCCGGGTATTTTTATTCTGGCGAAACAAAAAAGATTATCAAATAGTTTGAAGAAGTCTTCAAATAGAACATCTTTAAGTGATTGCTGCTAATTTTCCGAACTGTGCTTCCCGATTCAACTTATTTAGGTATAGCTCCACACTCCTAAGTCCGTGCTTAAGATCTTCATCATGAAAATGAAACATGATTATGACAATGAAGGTTAAAAATTCAAAATGAGTGAAATAATGAAATTCCTTCCCGGAGCAACAAGGCCGGAGCTGTAAGGCCGGTAACGCTGGTCGGTGATGTTTTCGAGGCCGGCGCTGGCAGATAAATAGTCGGTAACCTGGTACATAGCTTTGAAATTCAGGGTGTGCCAACTGGGGGAATATGGATTTCCATTTTCATCCTCAGCATAGATCACATCCTTCTGTTGCTCTTCCGGATTCAGGTTTTCGTAGTTCACTTCGTTGCTGAACATCGTGTAGAGTTGCATGTTGATCCTGTTTTTGATATAAGTTAACCTTGCCACTCCAAACCAGGGTGCTGCATGACGCGAAGGACTGATCATACCATCGTCCATTTCTTCTTCACCGTGCTGGTAATTGAACCTTCCTGAAATGCCGAAACCTTGCCCAAGTTTGAATTCCAGCCCGGCATTTATACCGTAAACATTAGCCTTTGCGGCATTCTGTATGGCATAAACTTTACTCATCTCTCCGTTGTAAAGGATGCTGTCCTGACCATTTAATGTGTATTCTCTGCGTACCATTGCATCATCAAGCAGGGTATAAAAGCCGGTGATATCAATTTTTACTTTATCATTGAAAATCCGGGCAATGTTAATTTCTCCATTATATGCATATTCAGCTTTCAACTCCGGGTTGGGAACAATAACGTCACCAGCCTGGAAGTCGAACATTTTCCCGATATCATCAACATTGGGAGCGCGGAAACCGGTGGAGGCATCAGCGCTCAATGTCCATTCTGCAGAGGGTTTAAATACAACACCAACACTGCCTGTAACGGCATCATTGTTCAGTTCAACTTTGTTGTAAGGCAGCGGGTAAAATTCCAGCAGATCGCTAAAGTCTGATTCAATGGCGAAATGTGAATACCTCATTCCGGCCTGGAGCAGAGTTTTCTCAGAAAAACGGTATTGATAATTCAGATAGACTCCTGCTGACTGCCAGGTAGAGGCCGGATAACGGTCAGGAACGCGGATCGGAGCCCCGGTTTTTATGTTTTGAGCTTTGCCGTCAGAGACCACATCGTTAATGACATATTCGAAGCCATAGAATAATTTATGGTCACCGCTTAATTTAACAAAATCAACATTCATCGAAAGTGCTTCAACTTCTTCGGTCTGAGTGCGGAGCCTGGTATTGTTCAGACGTCTGTCGATCCGGCTCTCCCCGAAATTTTGAAATGCGATTCTCAAGTTCATCTGATTGTAAAAAAGGTTATCGCTTTCGTGGGTTATCCCGAGAAAATTCATCATCCACTTTTGGGGACCATAATCCCATACAGCATAAACAGGCAAACCGCTCGGCGATGTTTCGATCAGCCTGTCATAACGGGAATAGTTCGATGTTTCGGAATAATGAAACCCATATTGAATATCCCAGTGCTTATTTGGTTGGAAACGTACTTTTTGCATAAAATTGATCTGGGTATATGCCGTTGGATTTTGAATTTCCTGATTTTCGTTGGTAAAGACGTGGTCAACACTGTCAATACGCTGGACATAATAGGGTTTCAGGTATTCATCCGGTCCATTCTTACTTCCCATCAGCAGGTTGCTGTAATCATAGCTGGTGACGCTGCTGGTGAAGGCCCATTTTTTCCAGCCGGCACTGATATCAAAATGGCCGGTTTTCTCATTATTGGCAGATGAATAGCGCATTACGGCCTTTCCGGTTACCAAATGTTCTTCATTTTGCGAGAATTGAGGAGTAAGGGTTCTGAAACTCATTACGCCACCGATGGCGTCGCTGCCATAGATAATTGAGCCGGGTCCGAAAAAGACTTCCGTGTTTTCGATCGCAAAAGGGTCGAGGGAGATCACATTCTGGATATTACCTGACCTGAAGATGGCGGTGTTCATCCTCACTCCGTCGATGGTGTAAAGCAAACGGTTGGTTGCAAAACCACGTATCATCGGGCTTCCGCCTCCCTGCTGGCTTTTCTGGATAAAAACTTCGCCGGAAGTTCCAAGAAGGTCAGCTGCGGTTTGCGGATTTTGCAAAGCGACTTGTTTCACACTGATAGAGGTGATTTTGTTAGGAATGTCGCGTTTGTTCTGCTCCCATCGCGTGGCCGAAATCACGATTTCATCAAGCGACAATTGAGTTTGTGACAGTTTCACTATAAATCCATTTTGCTCGATTGCAGCATAACTCAGAATCATTGACTGGTAACCCAACAGCCTGATCTCTATCACTTCAGCGCCTTTGAAGCCTGAAAATTCGGCGTTCCCCTGCTGATTTGTTGTAACAGAAGTTTTAGGGCTTTCACTTACCAGACTTACTAACTGCAATGGTCGTCCGGTCTCTGCGTCTTTTACACTGATAGTTTGTGAAAATCCAATAAAGAATAACCCGATAAAAAATAGGGTTGATATTATTTTTTTCATTGTAAACCAGTAAAATAAGTGTTTGTGATCATTCAGAATAGTTTAAAAGCCGATACGCACCGGCAAATACTGCAAAATTTCAAAAAGCAAAAACTACCAGATCAGAAATATTTATGACTGACCGGCTATTCAGGCTGATTGATTTGCATGTAATTAACAAACATCCTGAGGGGGTGGTACCGGTGGGGGGAAAAAGAGTGAATTGTATTTTTCGGTGTAGAAGAACGTAATCTTCAACTGGTTGGTAAATTGTTGATCTTTTTGGCTGGTCAGATCATCAAAGTACAGGCCTTTGAAGAACTGGCAAATTTTATTGAGACGATCTTTGCTTTGCTCATTTTGCCCGGCAGCGTGGGCTAAAAGAGAATTTAATTTTTTGTTCAGATGCGTTTCTTCGTGATCCCACCAACAATAGTAGAACACCGAATCTTCTATTGCGACAGTTTCGACGATGTCGTACATTTCTCCGTTAAATTCAAACTCCTTTGAATGTTTCCAGTTGAGCAGGTTTAGTGTTTCCTCTTTTGTAAACCTTAATACTACAAGTTCATCCCTGTCAAGGCCAGCTATCATCTTCCATTTCACCTCTTTTTTCACCAACTGCCTTTTTACATGCAGCCATGTGAAAGTTCCTGCCAACGGTGCAATCAGGCAGAACAGAAGTGAGATGGAAATGAGTTTTTTCGACATTGAATTTTTTAATCCTGCAAAGAAAGTGAATTATTATGATTTTATTTCCTTTTAAACAATTTTGCAATGGTTTTGCCTATTTCATCCAATTCGCGGATGGGCTCCATGACCGAAGGGTTTTTGAGCCCGGTCGGGTCTTCATCTGCCACGCCGGTTTGCATGGGATAAACCAGGAGAAAATTATTGTCCTTGAAGTACTTATTGAGGTAAGTGGGAATTTTCACCATATTTGAGTGGTAGGAAGGGTGATCCTTCCGGCTCATAACAATCACGAGGTTGTCGTCAATGCGCACATTACGGGATAAAATCAGGAAGTCATCCCAATCGCTGAATTCGTAAAAAGCAGATTGAATCGGGTGTTTGAGATTAATATCCTTGATGAATTTTAGGGTTTGTGGTGACGAATAGAATAAAAGCGTAGCGCCGCTGTTGCGGGCAATATTCCAAACTTTGAGCAACCACAAAGGGAATCCGATTTCACGCTCAGCCCTGTCAGGGACAACGATTACATGCCTTTTGATGGTAGCAAGAGGCTGTGCGGGTTTGTAAATCAACGTGGTGCAGTTGCATTTGGTAAGGATGCCCTCGGTAAGGTTACGGATAAATGAATCGGACATTCCTTTTTCGTGCTGCAAGCCAAGCAGCAGGTCGCTGATCTTGTGTTCTTTCACAACGCTGGTAACCCCATTAACCATCGACATGTCATAACGCAGCAAATGATGAAGGTGATTGTCGGTTGCTGCAGCGGTTACAACAGCTTTATCAAGTATCTTTTTTGCCATTTTATCAGCTGCAATGTCCTGATTTTCATGATCTATAATATTAAGTGCAAATAGGCCGGTTTTGTTTTTCTTCGACTTGATCATTACCCCCAGGTTAACCATCTCTTCCACTGTGTCCTGGTCATTAATCGGAATTAAGATCTTTTCCATTTGATCGTCATCATCGGTCGTAACTTCAGCAGCTTCAGCGAGCGAAATGTTCTTTGCCCCTTTTTGGGTAACGAATGATGCAATGGTGCAGGTGACAAGGATCATCAGGATCGTGCCGTTCAGGATACTTTCACTTAAAAGCCTTATGGGCTCGCCGGTGGCGGTTTCACCTACAATGATGTTGTAACCAACAAGCACTGTGGCAAGGGTTGCAGCGGCTTGTGCATTACTCAATCCAAAGATCAGCCTGCGTTCGTCAATGGTGAATCTGAATGTTTTCTGCGTAAGCCATGCAGCGGCAAATTTTGAAATGGTGGCAATTACCGTCATCGTTGTGGCAACAAGTATCGTATCGAAATCCTTGAAAAATGCGCGATAGTCGATAAGCATGCCCACACCAATAAGGAAAAACGGGATAAACAGGGCATTTCCGACGAACTCCACCCGGTTCATCAATGGTGAAGTGTGAGGGATCAGGCGATTGAGAGAAAGACCTGCAAGGAAAGCCCCAATAATCGCTTCGATACCGGCTGCTTCGGCAAGAAATGCTCCCATGAAAACCAAACCGAGTACAAAAATGTATTGTGAGATATTGTCACTGTAACGTTTAAAAAACCAACGCCCTATGATAGGGAAGATCAGCATAACGATCAATCCGAAAACGACGATCGAAATGCTAAGCCTGATCCAGAATTCTTCATTGATTTCGCCTACAGCCATTCCGGCAATCACAGCAAGAACCAACAACGCCAGTGTGTCGGTGATGAGTGTACCTCCAACTGTAATGTTCACAGCCCTGTTTTTGGTGATGCCCAGTTGGCTTATGATAGGATAAGTAATGAGCGTATGTGATGCGAACATACTGGCCATCAATATTGAGGTATTCATAGGGAATCCGAGCAGGTAAAGCCCGGCGCCGGCGCCAAGCGTCATCGGAATAACAAAAGTGAAAAGGCCGAATATAATGCTTTTGCCACTGTTTTTCCTGAAATCGCCAAGATCAATCTCAAGTCCGGCTAAAAACATGATGTAGAGCAAACCCACTGTGCCAAACAGGATGATGCTGCTATCGCGGGGCATAAAATAAAAACCATTTGGGCCAATAATGGCGCCTGCAATGATCAGCCCGATCAGGTGAGGGATCTTTAGTTTATTGAAAAGAATGGGTGCAAATAGAATGATGAAAAGGATCAGGGCAAAGATAAGTACCGGATTCTTTAAGGGAAGACTCCACTCAATTATGGCTAAAAATATCATGATCAGTTGATGTTACCCACATGTTTTTGTCGCGCAAAATTAAAGATTAATTGCCTGCGAAAATTAATCCGGTGGAATATGAACTTCGAGTGATGACGATCCATTCACAAGTAATTTATTATCAAATGAATATAGAAACTGAGATTGGCAGACTTTAACTCCAGAATTTATGAGGCTGCAATGACTGTTTCGCAACCAAATGAATCTACCAGGTCGACTTCCCTGCTTCACTCTGCCCTGAATGCATCATCCTTACTAATAATGCCCTGAGTCAATAATTCCTTGAGTACGATCTCAGTCATGTCGCTTTTAAACTGGAACTCATAACGGATGTCCATTACATAAGCCTTCAGACGCATTTTGAGGTATGAACCCCTGTTGTTGATTTCATTAAAAAACACAACAACGATTGGCTTATTGAGGAAGATATATTTTGAAACCTGCGCTGCTTCAGTAGCAATTTTTCTAACTTTCTGGGTGTCTACATCAATCGGAAGATAAATTTCAGCCACTACCTGGCAGTTCAGCTCACCTGAGTTGGAATTGGAAACTGAGGTGTTCATCAACTCCATGTTGGGTACCGAAACAGTGGAATCGTCAGGAGTGACGATCCGTGTTGCACGAAGTCCGATCTGGATCACCTCACCGTAGTACTTTCCGGATTCAATTTTATCACCCACCTGAAAAGGCCGGTCAAACAACAGCATGATCCCCCCAAAGACATTTTTTAACAGATCCTGGGCAGCAAGACCAACGGCAATGGCCACCGAAGCGGTCATCGCGATCAGTGTTTCGATGGGTGGATTATAGATTCCACGTATGATGGCGAAAATTACAATCGACCAGATGATGATCCTGATGATGGGGATGATACTTTTGACGGTGATCCTGAATTTGGCACTTCTTTCAGAAAACAGCTCAAGTACTTTGACGAAAATTTTGATCATCACATAACCGATGATTATCAGTACAATAGTCCAGAAAATATTCGAAAAAGAGATGGCATCGAGCACATCGCCTGGTTTGCCGGCGAATTTTTCATTGGTGGCTGTATCTTCGCCATTTTCATTCTCAGTTTCAGTTGAAAGGTTTTGTTCTACCTGGGCCGAATCAACGGATAGCGAGGTGGATGTATTCAGCGCCGAAACCACGGAACCAAAAACAAGAAGCTGGATGAATAAAAAGAATAAAATTGATTTTTTCATTGTCATCGGAATTGATTAGTGGATAAAATTTCTAGAGGCCAGATAATCAGTTACCGGCTTGTAAATTAATGGATTGATGGTGAATTTGCTTTTGGGTCTGATCAGTATTCCCTTTTCATACATAGGAATCATCAGGTTTCGACTTACGTTGATGTTCTTATTCATTACCAATGCAAAATCTTCAAGTGTTAGCCCGTCATGAAGCAGTAATGTTTGCAGCACAAACAGATCGGGGTCTGTAAGGCTTTTTACAAACGTAAAATCTTTGTCGGTTATGGCTTCAATACTTATATTCTGTTCGGTAACGCTGAGGGTTGAGCGCAGCCAGTAAAGTTGCGCAAGGCTGATGTTTCCGCTGGACATGCGCCTAAGGTGTGCAAAATATTGCCTGCGCAAAAATAGTTGCTTTGAGTCGTCGTCCATTTTCTGAAAAGCTTTGTCTTGCAAATTATTTGCGTTCGGTTCAAAAAAAATCTGGTAACCACTCAGCCGGTTCCGTTTGAAAATAATTTCCTCGATGGTTTCCTTGCTCATGGGTTCGATGAAAATCTCATCGGTAAAGAAATTTGAAATCTGGATCGTCTTGTCGAGGAAATTCCATGTGTGACCTGTGAATGTACCAATCCAGAATACATTTCTGATCGTGTTTGTCATGAGGTCGAAAAACATGTTTATGCAGTCGAATCCTCCAACCCTTTTCAGGAAAAAGTGCTGTAGGTTTTCCATGACGATGATCCGAACGCTTCCAGATTTTTTAAAATATTCGATTACCTCCTGATTGGAACCAAAAGCAGGCTGCCCAAGCAATTGGCTGAAAAAACTTAAATATTTTTCGGGTGTGTAGACTTTTTCGGAAACATTGCATTGGATAACAGGGATATCATTGTTGATGCCACGAAGGAAATAATTGATCAGTGAAGTCACCCCACTCCCTTTTTCACCGATGATGGCTGTGTTGATAAATCGTTCTTTATTCCAATTATCAAGCGCTTGAGTGAGTTGATTGAGTTCGTTGTTCCTGTTTACAAAAAAGCGTTCTTCATCAGTTGGCTTGAGTGCATAAATACGCTGGTAAACAAACGGTAGCTTACTCACTGCTTCCTGCGTCTGGGAGATAAATTCAGTCAGCTCAAAAGTCACAAACTTTTTTACTGTGATAAAGCCAAACCTTATGCTGTATTCATCAACTTTTAACCGGATAAAACTCTCCAGGTTTCGTGTTTTACGGACAATCTCAGGTAATATCTGTTTGATTTGCCTTAACGTTTCTTTGCGTACCTGCTTCGATTTTTCGACTGCTCTTATCCGTGCAATCTTCAGTTGCAAGTCGAAAATCTTCTCCGTGTTTTTTAATTTTTGTATTTCACTGTCAAATTTGTTGACGGCACTCTTAATATCTTCTGAAAGAATATTTCTGCTGGCTGTAATTTTTAATCTGACCATTTCCAGATGGCTCATCGCACGATCAAGGCCTTCCTGTGCAACGTGTATTGCATCCTTAGGCGCTCCCTGTTTTTGATCAAGCAACATCAAAGCTGATTCCAGGTTGAAGTCAAATACTGTTCCCAGGGTAAGCAGATTTAACCTGGCAGTGTCTAAGTTGGTTTCCACAGCAGATTCAACGACATCAAGGCTTTCGGAGAGATGAGCAAGCGCTTCAAAGTTCAATAACTCGCGCGGAGATATCCAACTGATTTCTGAATCCCGAATCGGCCGGTCATATGTTTTATTTCTGACGAATGCTCTTTTATCTGATACATGTTCAGCAAAGGAAAGCGTCTGCACCCTGAAATGTTCGATATCATCAGAAAAGCAGCCGGTAAGCTTTTCGATGATCTGCGACAACATGGTATCAACCAATTCATCAGCCACTCGTTTGCGTTCAGCAGAAATCGTCTCCCTGGTTTTCTTCAGTGATGTACCCGATTGGCGGATGATTTCACTGCTTTGACTGATGAAGTCAGCAATCTGTTTGAAGGATGGAGTGAGCTGGTCGGTGATATACTCATCAATCCTGATCTTGAGCTTGGCATACTCATTAAAGACAGAATAATAAAGCAGGGTCATCTCAACATCCACAGTCCAATCTTCAAGCAAGGTAAAATGAGCATTTTTCCATTGGTTGATGGTTTGGGAAGTCACTGCCCCGATCTTTTTTTTCTTTTTCCCGATCATTTCCGGTTTGAACATTTTAGCCGGAAGATCCGCTTTATTCACCTTGAGGTATGCCTCTTCGAGCTGGTTGAAAGTTTCTACCGTCAACAGGTGAATATTTTCCCTGAAGGATTCCAGAAGTTGTTTCTGAATCTCGACTGGCTCCTTAACAAACTCAGTTTGCAACTCCTCAATTTTAGTTTTTCCATCACCACCTTGCAGAAGGTTCAGAAAAATTTCGTCCATTTTGTTGCTAACCTGCCACATAGGAATGAAGTGCTCACTTCTGATTTTCATCAGACTTTTATATTGTTCCAGAATCCCGGTAGTGTAATGGTTAACCATGAATTCTATGGCCATATCGCGGAAAGGAATCTTTCTGATTCGGCGATTTTCAACAGGAGTAAGGTTGAAAAGCTTCCGTACGTGGTTGGCTGCTTTTATCACAACTAATCTGAAGGATATACCAATGTTGCTGAATCTTTTCTTGAGACGCAGCCATCGTTTTTCTTTACTGGTGATAGGATACCGCTCAATTCTTTCGGGCGAAAAAATGGTTTCGGGTAATTCAGCAGCCATCTCTTTTGCAACCACTTCGATTCTATCAAGGATGGCTACAAATCCCTCAAATTCAGTGCTTTTTCTGGTTTTACCCAGAAGCCCAAACAGCTCCTTCTCGCTGTTTCTTATTTCCTCGGGATCTTCAGCCGAAATGGATTTACGTTTGATGATATCAGAAAACCTTTGGACGATTTGCGTAAATTCCTCACCTATCCGGTGATGTTCCACAATCTTTCCCAGAAAATAATCAATAACGGACGTCTCTGCTTTTTCCACAAAAGCCTCAAAAACCTGATTAACATCATCTAACTTAAAATGTGGGTTCATATCGCTATTTCTGTCTGCATTAAATCGTAAAAGTAATATTTATTGACAAAATCCTTTCCCGTCGTATTGGCCTTAAAAACAATGTTTAAATTTGCAGCGCCAAAAAGCACCTTATGTACGATATTGAGCAAATGATGATGCTTTTCCGAACACAAGTTACCCCTGACCATTCTGCAACAGGTAGAAGTCAATTGTCTGGTAATGAAGTGTTTTATCAAGGTGGCACAGTAATGGCTTATCGCGTTGAAATTTAAACAAACTTCATTTTTATTTAATCACCTTTAGCATGAAAAAGTTTTTCTTATCACTGATTTTGGCCGTTTTTATCGGCCTGAATTTTAATTTCGCATCCGTCAGGACGGACGAGGGGATGTGGTTGCCCATGTTTGTCGAACGTCTTAACTGGACTGATATCCAAAAGATGGGGCTGCAACTCTCCATTGAGGAGATGTACAGCATCAACAATTCGAGTTTAAAAGATGCTATTGTTGGGTTGGCAAGCGGAAGCGCACCTTCAGGTTTCTTCTGCACCGGTGAGATCGTGTCGGACCGTGGATTAATGTTTACAAATCATCATTGTGCTTATGACCTGATACAAAATCACAGCACCATTCAACATGATTATCTGACCGACGGTTTTTGGGCAATGACCCTGGAGGAAGAACTGCCAAACCCCGGGCTTACCGCATCATTCCTGGTAAGGATGGAAGATCTTACTGAAACCATCACTTCGCAATATACTGATGAAATGACTGATGAGGAGAGACGTGCAAAATTCCGTGAAATCACTACACCCATTCGTGAGGCAGCATCCGAGGAAGGCAAATATGATGCGATCGTAAAAAGTTTTTACAACGGGAGTGAGTATTACCTGTTTGTTTACCAAACTTTTAAAGATGTCCGGCTGGTGGGTGCACCTCCTTCATCCATTGGAAAATTTGGGGGTGACACCGATAACTGGATGTGGCCGCGTCATACCGGTGATTTCTCAATTCTCAGGGTTTATACAGCACCTGATGGCTCACCGGCTGAATATGCCAAAGAGAATATCCCGCTTAAACCCAAACATCATCTGCCTGTTTCTTTAAAGGGATATCAAAAAGATGATTATGCGATGATCTGGGGATATCCGGGAAGCACTGAGCGCTATCTTACTTCCTATGGAATCGAATTTGCCATCAACCAAAAAAATCCTGCCATCATTGATGTATTTGGTACGCTGCTCGAAACAATGAAAGTTCACATGGATGCTGATGATGCAACCAGAATCAAGTATGCCTCAGATTATGCAAGCCTTGCCAATACATGGAAGTATTTTATTGGCCAAACCCGTGGTCTGAAGCGTTTGGATGTCAAGAGCCAGAAAGAAGTTATAGAAAAGGATTTCACCAACTGGGTGAGCAGAAGTGCCGCCCCTTTGCCCAAGTATGGCGATGTATTGAAGAATATTGAAGCCGGTTATGCGAAAATGGAAAACCTGGTGACCCCATTTTATTTTATGGCTATTGGTTCTGGTAACATCGATTTCATTGGACTGGCACAACAAGCCGCTCCTCTGGAGGGGTTCCTTCAAAATCAAAAGGAAAACAAAGCCCAGATTGATCTTACCATTGAAGCACTCAGCGCTACAGCAGATGAATTTTTTGGCGATTACGATTACGAGATGGATCGGGATAAACTTGCAGGTTTGCTCAAACTCTTCAAAAGAAAATTGAATAACGAACAGTTACCCGAAGTGTTTACAACCATCAACACTGTCTTCAAAGGCGATGTTGATGCCTATGTGAACGATCTTTACAGCAAGTCAATCTTCACCAATAAAGACCGTTTTGCAAAGTTCCTCAATAAGCCCGGGAAAAAAGCCCTGGCTAATGACCCCGGTTTCAAACTTACCCAGGCCTTTACTTCCGGAATGATGAAATACCAGGGTGACTTTATAAAAGGGCAATCGGAGGTTGACCGTAACATGAAGAATTTTATTGCCGGCCTTCGAACTATGAATCCCGATGTTAAATATTTTCCGGATGCCAACTCCACCATGCGTTTTACCTATGGAACCGTAAAAGATTATTATCCGGCTGATGCCGTGCACTACGACTACATTACCTACCTTGACGGGGTGATGGAAAAAGAAGATCCCACAAATGAAGAATTCATCGTGGATAATAGACTGAAAGCGCTGTTCGAGAAAAAAGATTACGGCATGTATGGTGTGAACGGTAAGATGATCGTTAATTTCCTTACCACGAACGATATCACCGGAGGAAACTCCGGAAGCCCTGTCATCAATGGCAAAGGCGAACTGATCGGCATTGCCTTCGACGGCAACTGGGAAGCCATGAGTGGCGATATTGCCTTTGAAGACGAACTGCAACGCACCATCAACGTTGATATCCGTTACGTCCTGTTCATCATTGATAAATTCGCCGGGGCGAAGCATCTCATTGACGAAATGACTCTTGTAAGGTAGCGGGATTATCGCAGTACTGTGTAAGAATCTAACCATTCGTGGTGTAAATGTGAGGAGGAGAAATGGAGGCAATCGCCGCCCTTTCTCCTCCTTTGCTTTAAGGATCTGGAACAAAAAAGACAATGAGATTTCTCACGATCTCTCTGGGTTCCGATCGTTAGAAATGACAGTTAATTAGGGGTTTAGGGGGTTCAGAGAGCGGGCGCAGAGCGCCCGCTCTCTGAACCCTTCCATTTAACGCAAACCTGTCATTTCGACCTGAAAAAACGGAACGCAGTGGAGTTTTTGAAGGGAGAAATCTCCTTACATTTCATTCAATCAATTGCGAAAGGGCAAGGAGATTTCTCACTCCCTCACAGTGTTTCGGTCGTTCGTGCTATAGAGTTTTTGAAGGGATAAATCCTTACCTGCCGGACTAAATAATGAGCCGGGGTAATTGAACGTCAAGCCGGACAACCATCATGCTTCTTATTTAGAACACTTAAAAATTTCATCCTTTATCCTATACTTTAAAATATCACAATTTGATTCCTTAAAATATCCCAATCCCTAAATTGACGCCAATTCTTCAAAATTGGAAAATACAACAAACCGTAAATCAGTGCTTAACGGGGTATAAATTGGTTATGTTAAAAATTTGGTTTACAGGCCATTTTGACTTATCTTCGCAACGGTTTTCAAAAACATCATTTTCATTATGGAATTTTTGTAAATCTTTAATCGATTGGTTTTGGTGATTAGTTTAGGTTTTATAACCTGCAAAAACCATCACCGGGCGTCGGGCAAATGCAGCAGGTTTTGTCGCTCTTTTCACACAGACAATGAATTGAAACACATAAATTTATTCAACACAAAAAATAAATAGTTATGAAAACAACGACGACATTCATTTACAATGTTTTAGCAGCCGTGGCTTTGCTGCTGTGCTCGATGCAGGGATTTTCGCAGGATTGTGTAAGTTGCGACACCCTGATGAAGAATATCAGGTTAGGTTTCAACAACACAGTTAACAATTCATGGGAGGAGCAAACCATCCTCGGCAACAACAATACCACATCCCAAAACAATGCTGTAGTTATCGGAACCAACTCAATGGCGAGCAGAAGTCATTCATACATATTTGGCAGCTTCTCTGAGTCCAATGGACTTCATTCTTATGTAATTGGATCAAACTCTATAGCTGATAAGACAGATAATTTCGCCATAGGCAATACCGCACAATCAATGTCTGGTAATGGATTTGCTATTGGAAATTATACTAAATCTTTTGCTGAAGGTGCATATGTTTTGGGATTAGGCAGATCACTTTCAATCCCTTTAGAGAATACTGTTAAGAATAGCCTTGCTATTGGTTTTAAAAGTAATGTCCCCACGCTTTTCGTTAGTGAATCACCTGATGTTAACCGCACCGGCAGTATCGGCATCGGCAACGTAACCGACCCTCAGGCTAAACTGCACATCCGCGCTGATGAGGAAGAACATGCTACCTTGCGGCTGGAGGCTACCGGTAGCAATAAACACTCGCGACTTTACTTTTCTGATGATATTTACCTCACG
>JACZJL010000083.1 GCA_014860585.1 Bacteroidales bacterium
GCAATGATTTCGTTTCCGGTATAAGTACCGGGCGCACGTTCAGCAACCGGTTGGTTCATTAACCCGATCTTGTATTGATCGAGATCATGACCGGTTAAACCTGCACTGTTCTGCTGTGAAAACAGCACTGTTGATGATAAAAACAGCATCACCAACAACAAGTTTGTAAATTGTCTCATAGAAAAATTGTTTTGGTTAGTGAATAATTGAATCAATTTGTTTTGTGATTAATGAATTAACTAAAATAAAAATTTGGCTAATGAACTTTTCATCAGCCACTTAAGGAGGTTTGATCTTTTTCATGTTCGTTTGCGTCATGTGAATGAATTTGGTTAGTAAAAATTTCTTCTGTTCTTTATTGTTCTGAAACTATGAATGCAAAAATAAAACAATCTTTTAAATCGGTT
This sequence comes from Bacteroidales bacterium, assembly GCA_014860585.1. Lineage (NCBI taxonomy): Bacteria > Pseudomonadati > Bacteroidota > Bacteroidia > Bacteroidales > Bacteroidales bacterium. The sequence continues at coordinate 408 of JACZJL010000083.1, forward strand.
AGAAAATCCTGTTTTTTTTCAAAAAGTTTTTCACAGGTCAGGCTGAAAACAAATCCGGCTAAATTTGAAATGATTGATTTTTGCAATCATTTATTTTGAATCAAAAGATGATTTTTAGCAAAGATGAAAAAAATAACTGTCAAAAGATTTGGATGTTAGAAAATATTTCTACTTTTGCGCTCCCAATTTTGGAAGTAATTATAGCTAAATAATATGTACGCAATCGTTGATATCGCTGGACAACAGTTCAAAGTAGAGAAAGACAAAATGGTTTATGTTCACCGCCTCGAAGGCAACGAAGGTGACCAGGTCACCTTCGACCGGGTTATGCTGGTTGATGTTGATAATGAGGTAAATGTAGGCAAACCACTTGTTGAAGGTGCTACCGTCACTGCAAAAATTCTTTCTCACCTGAAAGGTGATAAAGTGATCGTTTTCAAGAAAAAACGCAGAAAAGGTTACCAGAAAGAAAACGGGCACAGGCAGTTTTTCAGCAAGATTCAAATTGAAGGAATCACGCTGGGTGCATAATTTTTTTGAAACATTAAAAACACAATATCATGGCACATAAAAAAGGTGCAGGAAGTTCGTCAAACGGTCGTGAATCGCATAGCAAACGACTGGGCGTAAAAATCTATGGCGGCCAGTTTGCCAAAGCCGGGAATATTATTGTCAGGCAACGTGGAACTGTTCATAACCCCGGCCTTAATGTAGGGTTGGGTAAAGATCATACCCTCTTCTCAACTGTGGATGGAATCGTTGAATTTAAAAGGAGAAAAAGCAACCGGTCATTTGTTTCGGTTATTCCGATTGAAAACGAAATACCTGCAAACTAAACGGAAACATTTAATTAGTTCTTAATTGCTGGAAAATCTCCTGTTGCGATTTATTGAGCGGGAGATTTTTTTATTTTCAGGATTTTTAAAACCAAAACCCATGTTACAAATTAATGTCATTCGACAGAATAAGGAAGAGGTGATCAATCGTCTGAAAGTCAAAAATTTTGATGCCACTTCGCTCATCGAAACCATCCTTTCCCTTGATGAAAAACGCCGGGAAACGCAGACTAAAATGGATGAAACCCTGGCTGAAGCCAACCGGATTGCAAAAAGTATCGGGGAGTTGTTTAAGTCTGGTAAGCAACATGAAGCCAACCAATTGAAAGAACAATCTGCATTGCTCAAGTCCGCTGCAAAAAAAATGGCTGACGACCTCGATGGCTTTGTTGTTGAAATGAACAACGCATTGGTACAAATCCCAAACCTGCCCCATCAAAAAGTTCCCGCCGGACGAACACCTGAAGACAATGAAGAGGTTTTCGCTTTTGGTAAACTACCTCAGGTTACTGATGAATTTATACCTCATTGGGAATTGATCAGGAAATACAATATCATCGATTTTGACCTGGGCAACAAGGTCACCGGCGCCGGATTTCCTTTTTATCGCGGCAAAGGGGCTAAATTACAACGGGCACTCATCAACTTCTTCCTTGACGAAGGCGCCAGAGCCGGTTACCTCGAATATCAGCCACCATTGTTGGTTAACGAAGCATCGGCTTATGGTACTGGACAATTGCCCGACAAAGACGGCCAGATGTATCATGCTCCCCTTGACAAGTTCTACCTGATTCCCACAGCCGAAGTTCCGATTACCAATATTTACCGTGATGTCATTTTAAAAGAAAGTGAATTACCGGTCAAAAATGTGGCCTACTCCAATTGTTTCCGCCGCGAGGCCGGTTCGTGGGGAGCTGACGTGAGAGGACTCAACCGCCTTCACCAGTTCGACAAGGTGGAAATTGTCCAGATCACCACACCGGAAGCTTCATACAATGCACTGGAAGAAATGCGCGAACATGTGGCTTCCCTTCTTGTAAAACTTGAATTGCCTTTCCGGATCATCAGGCTTTGTGGCGGTGATATGAGTTTTACATCAGCCATGACCTACGACTTCGAAGTATATTCAGCTGCACAGAAAAGATGGCTTGAGGTAAGTTCAGTCTCAAACTTCGAAAGTTTCCAGGCCAACAGAATGAAATTGCGCTACAAAAGCAAAGACGGGAAAACCGAATTGGCGCATACCCTCAACGGTAGCGCACTGGCTTTGCCCAGGGTAGTCGCCGCATTGCTCGAAAACAATCAAACTCCTCAAGGAATAAGAGTTCCTAAGGTACTGGTTCCTTTTACCGGCTTTGATATCATTGATTAGTGACAGCAAAAAAAACCATTATTGAAAATCATTGTTTGCCCCAACCCTCCCGAAGTCTCGGGATAAATTCCGGGAGCAATGATTTTCAACGATTTACTCCCTTTAGGGTGGGGTAAATAAATCGTTGAAAATCAAATTCAGAGTTTTTTTTGCTACACAAAATAGACGCTCATTTTTTATTTTGTTCAAACCTCAAAAAATGTGAACAAAATACTAAAGCCCTGCCTTAATTGGTTTAAAACATTGTTATCTATTCAAAGCATATGAAACCCTTTTATTATATCCTTCTTTTTGGTTGCGTTTTATTATTTGATGCCCATGCACAGGACATTCCTGTTTTTCCAAGAGCAGAAACGCTTAACCAGAAAAAACAGGAACCAGACATCGAAAAACTTGCAGCCGAATACGTCAGAAACAGAGACTTCGAAAAAGCTGTGGTGCTCTATGAAAAACTGTTTGAGGAAAAAACTACCCATTTTTACTACAACTATTACATTTATTGCCTGATCGAGTTGCAGGACTACAAAACTGCCCTTAAAGCTGTAAATAAAATGCAGAAATCCGATCAAAACCGTTTGAGGTATGATGTGGATGAGGGCTATATTTATAACATTTCCGGCGACCTGACAAAAGCAACAAAAATTTTTGACAAAGCGCTCGAAAGTGTTCAACCTGTGGCCACTCAAATTCGTGACCTCGCCAATGCTTTTAACTACCGCGGACAAACGGAGTACGCCATACGCACATACCTCAAAGGCAGGGAAATGCTTCCTGACCAACCCTTTAACCTTGATCTGGCCAGCATTTATCAGCGAATCGAACGTTATGATGAAATGGTAAACGAATACCTTAACCTGCTGGATATTGACCTCACAAAGATGGATGTTGTCAGAACCAGGTTGCAATCAGTCATGGAAAATGATCCCGATGGAGAAAAAAATGAAATCTTACGAAAAGAACTTCTGCGCAGGATACAACGCTCCCCCGAAAAAACGTATTTCTCCGAAATGCTCATCTGGCAGTCAGTACAACAGCGTGACTTCGAAATGGCATTGATCCAGGCACGCTCTCTCGATCGTCGTTTACAGGAACAAGGCAGCAGGATCTACGATCTCGCGCTGCTTTGCCTCTCCAACGAAGCCTTTGATGTAGCCATAGATGCCTACAACTATCTGTTGGAAAAAGGAACAAACTCTCCTTTTTATCTCGATTCACGGATTGGCCTGCTCAATGCTAAATATTTAAAGGTGATCAACAGGTATGATTATTCGCAAAATGACCTGCTTGATCTTGAAAACGAGTACAGCAAAGCCCTTAACGAGTTTGGACAAAACTCATCAACAGTGCCTGTAATGCGCTACATGGCGCACTTACAAGCCTTCTACCTCGACAATACCGATTATGCGATCGACTTGCTGGAAAAAGCAGTGGAAATGCCTGCCGTAACCCCTGCTATGAAAGCAGAATGTAAAATTGAACTGGCCGACATATTGCTTTTTTCAGGTAATGTGTGGGATGCAACACTGCTGTATTCCCAGGTGGATTATGACTTTAAACACGACCCTATCGGTCACCAGGCTAAATTTAAAAATGCCAAGCTTTCCTATTACATTGGTGAATTTGCCTGGGCAAAAGCACAGCTTGATGTACTCAAAGCCGCGACCTCAAAACTAATTTCCAATGATGCTATGGAATTGTCGCTCATCATCAGCGACAATATTGACCTTGACAGCACTTATACTGCATTAAGCATTTTCTCAAGGGCAGAACTGCTGATTTACAGGAATAGTTACGACCAGGCAATTGCTACTTTAGACTCCATTCAAATGTTGTCGCTCTACCACTCACTAAATGATGATGTGCTATACCGCAAAGCTGAGATCATGCTGAAAAAAGGAAATTTCACCGAAGCCGATACCCTGCTTGCCAAAGTAGTCGCCATGTATCCCCTGGATCTCCTTGCGGATGATGCATTGTGGCTGCGTGCACAATTGCATGAAACCCATTTCAACGACATTGTCAAAGCTAAGGAATTCTACGAAAAAATCCTTTTTGACTATCCGGGTAGCCTTTATACCGTTGAAGCCAGAAAAAGATTCCGGACGCTGAGGGGAGATATGACAAACTAATTCTTAGACAAAATAAGAAAAATCAGGCCACAAAAGCATAATGAAAAACTTAGAGTCTTAGCGTCTTCGTGGCAAAATACAATCAAGCCAAAAAGGCACAGATACACAAAGACAACAACATGAACTTTGTTCAGCCAAAAAAAAGACTTGGCCAGCATTTTCTGAGAGATGAAAATATCGCCGCGAAAATTGTTGACAGCCTGACAACAAAAAGCCAGGTGCTGGAAATTGGTCCGGGAACCGGTGTGCTCACCAAATACCTGATCAACTCAACCGACAACCTGAGGCTTATCGAAATTGACAAAGAATCAGTCGAATTCCTCAAAATGAACTACCCGGAATATTCAGACAACATTATTGAAGAAGATTTTTTAAAGTATGACCTTTCCGGGATTTTTCAGGATGAGTTCGCCATCATCGGTAATTTTCCCTACAACATTTCCAGCCAGATTTTTTTCAAAATAATCGAATACCGGAGCCGGATTCCCGAAGCGGTAGGCATGGTTCAGAAGGAGGTAGCTGAGCGGCTCTCAGCCGGGCCGGGAACTAAAACGTATGGTATACTTACTGTTTTGCTCGGCGCTTTTTACAATATCAAATATCTGTTCACCGTAAGCGAGCATGTTTTTTACCCGCCACCAAAAGTGAAATCAGCCGTGATCCGGCTTACACGAAAAGAAAATTTTGAGTTGGGCTGTGACGAAAAGTTATTTTTCAGCATAGTCAAAACGGCTTTCAATCAACGCCGTAAAACCATGAGAAACTCACTGAAAGTTTTTTGGTTTGAAAAGATTGATCCCGACCTTTACCCCATCTTCAAAAAACGCCCTGAGGAACTTGGTTTGGAGGAATTTAAAGAATTAACGCATTTACTTTCCAATACATGATCTGCGGAGGCATCTGTTCATTTCTTTTCTCCCAAATCTGCGAACTTCAATTTAATCAGCCTCTCCATATCCTGAAAATGTTCTTTATCAATGGAGAATAGCGTAATTTCTATGGGTTGACCTGTCGATGTTTCTGACAGTGGCCTGATATGGGGATCTTTTTTCAATGAAATCCATGGCAGGGTCAGAATAAAACTGCGTATCCGCTCGGTAACATCGCGTGTTGATTCGCTTTTGGCAATTTCTATCTGGAAAGTATGCCGGTGAATAGACTCAGCAGGATGAGATTTGATAATAACTTTCCCATAAAGAAAACTGTAGGGAAGAAAAACCGTTTCCCCCGAATCTGTTTCGAGGACAAGGCTTGTATGGCCAAACCGAATTATTTTCCCTCCTATTTCCCCCACCCTGATTATTTCGTTTAGCGTTAACCTGTGACCGGCTTTGAGGAATGCACCTGCTATTACGTCCTTCAATCCGATCCATCCGGAATATACCGTAAGCAGGAATAACAAAGCAAACAGCGCAACAGCGTAAGATTGATTTGAGTAAAAAAGGTACTGCACGGCCCAGATAATAAAAACAATCCAAACCACCAATTCGACCAATGATTTATACCTCAATACTATTTTTCGTTGTTCCTCGCCGGGAACAATCACAGGCAAAAGCCAGGAGATCAGCCTGAGGGCAAAGAACAGAGCCATTGACAAAAACAACAGCAGATACAGCCCAAAGTTTGAAAAATCAATGTTTCTCATCGTCTCTTGATTTAAATCATATCCTTTTCGATCAACTTACGTTGAATGTAAGGATATAACAATGTGTTTATTTCATAAACGCCGGGATTTTTCTCCATAAGGATTCCTGAACGCAGCAAGATGTCAATATTCTCTTTGATTACCTGCGTGCTGCCGCGACAAATGCGGGTGAGTTTTCTCAGATTGGCGCGCTTGTGTAGCATCAGTTGGATGATGAGCAGGTACCAACCCAGATTTAAGGTGTCGAGGACAGAAATGTCAGGCATCTGAGGAACACGAATATAAAGGTTATCTTCCTTTACATCTTCGATATTGGCCAGCCAGGATTGCAGTGCCACACCGACATTCCCGCCGGAGATGGTGAAATACTTAGAGAAAAGTTTTGCATAATCCCATGTTCGCAGTGTGTCGTGTAACCTTCCGTGCATGCGCAATTTCAGGTTGGTGGTGTGATGTCGCTTAAGAATAATCTCCTGAAGTTTTTCGGCGGTGAAAGGCTGTAATTCGATGATGCTGATGAAATAGTTTTCAATCGGGTTTATTCTGCGCATCAGTTCATAGCTGAAACGGTTCAGGTTAATTACAAACAGGCATCTGTGACTGTATTTATCAATAAGTTCTATCAGTTGAGCCACTACCTCAAATCCATGTTCGGTCTGCTCCCACCAAAGTGCGAGGTCGTCAATAATGAGTACGCTTTTTTCGGGCAGTGAGTTAAATATTTTGTAATAAGAGCCGGAGGTTTCAAAAACGTTTTCAAGCGACTTTTTGAAGAGGTTAACATCAGTTGAACCGGCATAAGGGGGTGTGAGAGTAAAAATGCTGGCATTAGGATAGTACTTATTGATAAAATACTGTGAAAAGAATGTTTTCCCTGAATGGTGATCACCAGTGACCAGGATGGCGCCATATAATCCTGATAATGAACGTTTTATTGATCGTTCAGCTTCGTGTAATTCCCTCTCTCTGCCAGCCCACAATTCATTCAGGTAGTACTGTTTACGAATAAAAAGTTGCCGGTAATAGTAAGGTAACTTTTTGTCCACCTCGGTTTTCACCGAAATCTTTTCCAAAATTGCAAGTGCATCGTTGACCCTAAATCTGACCGGCGCCGACATGGCCTTTAATCTCCGGGTAAATATTACCCCGATGCTTTGCCGATACCAGAACTGGTTGAGCTGATGCTGGACAAACTCTTTCCCTCGTTCCCTGATATGATGGAACAGGCGCCACCGGTTACGGATCTCCCTCTGGCGAATATAATCCTTCAGGTTGTTGGCATTTTCGATAAATGAGTAAAAAGTGAGCTTATCCTCAAATGTATGAAGTCTTTCATGAAACATCATCACAACAGTGTTTTTTAACTGTGTTGACCTCTCGATTTCCTTGTCAAGTTGAGCAATATGATCGGTAAAGATTTTTTCAGTTTGCTCATGAGCCGGCATTTCTCCGTTCTTGATTTCTGAATCCGGATTCAGAAGGAAGTCGAGGCTTCGCAATATTTCATTCGTCGTGGTTTTAATCGGAATCAGTTTTTCAGAAATCTCACCCAACGACTTCTGGACTGAATCAACAAACTCGCTTTGCAATAAATAATCAAGCAGCCGCGAAACAAAAATGGTCTGTGTTGTTACATTTGTAAACTGAACCGCATGGAGCGCCTTTCGTGTTTCCGGATCCATAATTTCAATTTTTTCGGGTAACAGTAAGCTGGCCTGTTTAACTTTATTGAAGGTGTTTTGAATCAGCTGGTTAAACAATACCTGCATTACAGCACTATGCTCCAGTTCGCGAAAAGTTGCAAGACTGAATGTAAAGCGCGGGTTCGATTTGATTTTTCTGTGCTGATCGAGCAATTGTTTCCTGATTTCATTTTGCCGATAAACAATGTATTCGTCAAAAGCACTTGCTATATCATGCTCAGTTTCTCTAAATATAATTTTCATTTTGGAGACAAGCGTAAATAAACCCAATTCAAGCTGAATGTCGTTCACCAGCAATTTTTGATTGCTATTCCATTTAGCCGGCATTTCAGTAACAAATTCGGGGAAACTGACCTGGTCACCGTTTAATTTGAACTTTTTAACCAATGTACGATTGGATTGAATCAACCTGAATTCGTCGGCAAATTGTCCAACCATCTCCATGATCGATCCGGTAATGGATTCCGATAGTGATGCCCGGTTGTCGTTATTGATCTTGATCATTTGCCCGATTCGATCCAATGCTTCTTCCCTTTTTTCATTTAAAAGCTTTAAATGGTCGCTTTGTGTCGCTATCTTTGAGTCGATCGCTACCAAAATTCCGAAGACATCATTGAACAAAGTTCTATTCATCATTAAAAAATGTGAAGACATGGTGCCCCAGTTTTCCGAGAACTTATGCAGCAACCGAATTACGTTAGGCTCGAGAAATGCTGCAAGGATGCGACGATATTCAATAGCATGGTATTTTTTCTTTTTGCGTGACAATTTGAAACCGGTCTGATACCTAATCTTGAAAAGTTTGTTTTGAAGACTGTCTTTAGGATGAATACGAAGGCTTCTGGCAGTAATTGGAATTTTTACGATTAAAGTGCTTTCGGAAGTTATTTTTTGAATTTCTTCTTTGATGAAATCGATATCTTCGCGGAAATTGTTTGACTGAATTTCGAGCATCTCCCCGCTGTAGTCGCTAATCAGCCGCCGCAGCCTGAACCAAAGGGCTGCATTGTATTTGGCAATTGATTGCAGTAAATCCTCTGTTTCGGGCGATGCGTACTTTTTACCAAGATTGTCGATGTGTTTAATTATTGCTTTTTCAATATGAGCGATCAGCTTATCCTGAGAAGAAAATAAAATTGACAGGTTTTCTTTCTCAATTGTACCGGCAAGCATTGCCAGCCTATTATGAAATGATCTCAGCTGTATGGTAAGTTCTGGTTTATCGGGTAAATCAAATTCGGGCACATCCTGGCTGGAAAATCTTGTGTGATATCCAATTTGGGGGAGTGTATCCACCTGGTCAATCAAGATATTTTTGGCTCCGATGTTTAGCTCCTTGAATGTTGTAGAGGCTTTAATCAGAATCACGGTACCAATGTCCTGGCACAGCTTGTTGGTTTCATCGACAAAATCCTGTTCATTGCCGGAAAGAACATCCGGCAGTCCCAAAAAGATCAGATCAGAGTTTACGGACTCCACCTGCACTATGTCATAAAACGAGCGTTGTTCGACCTGGTTATTAATGATTTTAATTTCTGCATTGATCCTCAAATTCTCAAGAATTTCTTTTGTATTTCGGTAAATGATATGCTTTTGTTCGTTCACCGGGTTTACGATGAGAATTCTTGCTTTAGCGCTCTTCCAGTCTTTCGATAGCCACAAAAACTTCAGCAGCAGCAAACCAAGGTTACCATTATGCTCGGTGGTTCTCCACCAGATATCAATCAGCTTATATTTGCCAAATCCGACTCTTTTATCATAATCCATCAACAAGATGTTGAGGTCTAAAGCTTTAATATAATTTATGGTTTGGATGAATTTTACCGGTTCATGGCTTTGTCTTGCCCATCCGAGCATAACCGTATTGGGTTCGATGCCCGAAAAACCATAAACGCTGGAAATGTTTTTAATCCCTTCATAAATATCTGTACAAAAATGCTGTCGGGAAAAGAATCCTTTTCTGCTGGCATTTTCATCATGCACGGTAACCTGCCTGTGACGGGGCAGCACTTTATCGTTGGATTCGATCTGAACAAGATCAAAATTGGAAAGCAGCCCCTGGTTACCGATCAACTGTTTACCAAATTCAACCAAATGAGGCCTGGCTTCAGACCTGCCGCTAAACAACATGATATTCGGTTGCCAGTGTCGCTCTTCAATTCCTTTACGCGCAACCTGTATCAATGATGATCTTACTACAGACGACCACACGCTTTGCCATACATCACCATATTCAAGTTCAAGGTTTCTTTTCGAAAGAAAAAAGTAAACCAGAAAAGTCAGAACAATGGAAATTACCATAGCCATAGCATCCAGCTTGAACATCACAGCAAAGGAGATAAGAAATCCGGCCATTGCCACCCATTTAGGAATTTTAAAACTTGGCCTGAAATCAGGACTTGCCCAGCTTTCGAGCACATAACTCAGATTGATAAATCCAAACGCCACCAGAAAAAACATGGACATGATCCTTGCTACTACATTCAACTCACCGATAAGAATTGTGAACTCAGCAATAATGAAAGTCAGAATCAGGGCATTACGAGGTTCATTATTTACACCGAAACCCTTGCCAAAAACACGGGGTGTAATTTTATCAGTCGACAAAGCCTGTAAAATACGAGGCGCCCCCAGAATACCGCCTATTGCCGCAGATAAGGTGGCAGCCCAAACTCCGGCAATCACCAGTGGAGACCACAAAGAAACATCAGAAAGAAAATTATAATTGTTGAGCAGAACACCCCTGTCAACTTTAGAAGCAATTAGAATTGCAAGTAAAACATAAACCATAAATCCCACCAGGATGGCCATCATCGTTCCCTTAGGAATCGCTTTTTTTGGGTCTTTCAAGTCACCCGACATTGCAACTCCAACGGTGAAACCCGATACAGCAGGAAAAAATATAGCAAATATAGCCTCAAAAGACATCCCGTTTTCGACTGGTAACAAAGCCACTTCTACCGGTTCTGCAGCGTTATTTAAAAACAAACCCATGACAATAGCCAGCAAGGAAAATATAATGGCGGTGAAAACCACAAATTGCGACTTAATGGCGAGTGAAGTGCTGATGTAGGCAATCACTACCAAAACAATGATAGCAACACTCCCAACAATCCGAATGTCATTAATGGTTGTTCCCAGATGGAAAAAATCCCTAATGGCTTCTATCCCGAGAAAATTCTCGGCAAAACCAATAAGGAACAACCCAATGCTGAGTGAAGTGGCTGCATATCTGATTATTCCGATTGCTCCACCCATGGGCAATCCAAGACTGCGTGAGAGCATATAGTAGATGCCCCCCGCTTTCACTTTCTTGTCGGTAGCAATCGAAGAAATACTCAATCCGGTGGTTATCGAAATCACATGCGCAGTGATAATGATGGCCAAGGCATTGAATAATCCGGCTTCGCCAACAACCCATCCTAAACGCAGGTACATGATCACACCCAGGATAGACAAGATGGAAGGGGTAAATACCCCGGCAAATGTTCCGAATTTTTTAGCCTGCGACATAAAAAATTGTTTGGAGTGTAAAAGTAGCAATAAAATAGTTTTGACATGAAAAGATAAATGAATACAGGTTTTAGCTTAGATGAAAAATAAATTACTTTTGTTCTGCAAAATAATCATTATTCATTTTTAATCCGAGTCGATATGAAAAAGAAACTCCATCTGCTGTTGTTATCATTGGTAATTTTGATTTCTCTGGCAGGTTTTAGTCAGAAGAGCGTAATTCATATCAATGAAATGCCTGATCCCCGGCAATGGGAGCACTTTGCTGATGTTGAGGGTTTTGTACTGATCAATGAACAGGCCTCCCAACCAATTCAGGTTCATCCGTTGAGCCGGGAATATGCTCCCATGTTTGGATGGCCTGTTTGGAATACCGGTATTTCCAGCCGTGGAGGAATATTTGGCAACCTGGATGATGATCCTGATTTGGAAATCGTTTATTGCCTTTCAACAAAAGTGTATGCCCGGAAGAAAGACGGCAGCCATGTTAACGGTTGGCCTCAGAATGTGAACAGCAGTGCAGAATATGGTGCACCTGCCTATGGTGATATTGACGGCGATGGTTCAGAGGAAATTGTGGTGGCCTGCCGCGCTCCCGGAACCGGCAACACTGGCCAGATCTACGCTTTTAAAAAAGATGGAACAGCGCTTACCGGCTTCCCTATTTACTGCGATGGTGGCCCCACCAAAACCCCTGTGCTGGCTGACCTCGATAATGATGGCGCTCATGAAATCATCGTAGAACTGCGGAAATGGCCTGACGGAAAAGTTATCGTTTACAAAGGCGATGCCTCAACCATGAATGGCTGGCCCCAACTGCTTGACTATATCCCGGCTTCAGCGGTGGCTGTCGGGGATATCACGGGTGACGATATTCCGGAGATTGTTGCGGAATCTTACTACAAAATCTGGGCTTTCGATGCGAATGGAAATGTCATTCAGGGTTTTCCCTACACTCCGCCCGCCGGCGGAGTATTTTCCTACTCAAGTCCTGTACTGGCCGATATTGACGGGGATGGCTTTCGCGAGATCGTGGTGGGTGATCACTCCCTGACAAACGGTTCAGGGGCAATACACATTATAAAAAATGACGGATCATCACTTCCCGGCTGGCCAAAATTTACAGGTAACTGGATTTATGGACCGGCATCAGTGGCCGATATTGATGGCGACACCTTCCCTGATATTCTTGTTGGGGACCAGGTTTTATCAGTTACCCCGACAGATTATGTGTATGGGTGGAACAGGTTCGGAAATAATTTGCCCGGCTTTCCCATCGGGCCTATTGATGCGGTCAATTGCCAGATCATCGTCGCTGACATGGATGGAGATGGCCTTCCAGAGCTTGTATTTGACGACAACACCGGAAACGGCATCCTCAATGGTTACAATCATGACGGAACGATCATGGAAGGCTGGCCTTTGAGTGTGCTCGGTTCATCCTTTTTTACCAATGCAATGGTAATGGATGTCGAAGGCGATGGGACCCTGAACCTGAGTGCAACAAGTTATATCAGTAACACCAATACCACCTATAAATACCTCTGGGAATCAAATGTTCTGATGAATGATGAACTGGCGGTGTTACCTGTTCTTCAATACAACGTGAGGCATACGGGAGTGTATGGGGACGTGAACAATCCAACGGTCTCAATCCCTGAGACAAAGCAACCAAATGCTTTACAGGCAGATTGTTTCCCAAATCCCTGTGCTGATGAAACCACAGTACTTTTAAACCTAAAACTTGAATCACTGGTACAAATCCAGGTAATGAACGAAAATGGCATTTTGATACAGCAGATTTTACCTGAAAAGCTGCAAGAAGGCCATCATCGTATTGTTCTCCGTTTGGACAGCCATTTACCTGGTCTGTATATTGTCAAAATAGTGGTTAACGGGGCATCGCACTATATTAAGCTTTTCAGACACAGTTAGTCAAAAACCATTGGTTTAAAGCATCCTTCACAAGACGGCGCTTTATTTTCATTCATGAAGCAACCCTTTCAGATGACGAAATGTCTTTTCTCGAAATTTTATCAAAACGAACAGGAATAAACGACAACATCACTTTGTCTAAAAACATTGTAACTTAAAATCCTTTCATTACTATGAACAAAACTGTTACTACACTTGCTTTCATTGTGCTCGCCTGCCTGACCTCTATTGCTCAAGAACTTCCACAGATGTTCCGCTTTTCCGACGACAGCCTCCGTCTGATAAGAGGCGGCGTGCCTTCAACAGGACTATATGATGAAGTTGTGATTGATACAGTTTACCTGTATTTTGATCAGTCGAACTACTGGCAACAATTGATCGCCAACTATCAATCCAAGACAAATATACCGGCCACCATGGTTTTCAGGGGCGAAACCTTCGATAGTGTTGGGGTAAGATTCAGGGGGCAAACCTCCTACCAATTTATTCAAAGTTCACAAAAAAAATCATTTAACATCAACCTGGACTGGGTTAAATCGGACCAGGAAATCGAGGGTTATGAAACACTCAACCTGATTAATGGCTATGAAGATCCTTCCTTCATCAAAGAAGCACTTTATGAGAAATGTAGCAGGAACAATATTGCCAGCGTCAAGGGCAATCATGTCCAGCTTTTTATAAACGACCAGAACTGGGGAATCTATATCAACATTCAGCAACTGGATCGTCAGCATGCAAAAGAATGGTTCACCAGCAGGGATGCTACCCGATGGAGGGCAGAAAAATCAACCGGTGGAGGTGGATTTGGCGCTGGGTACTGTTCGATGAACTGGCTTGGATGGGACACTACTACCTATAAAAGTTATTACAAGCTCAAAAATGCCTATAAACCCAACCCCTGGGATGATCTGGTCAATGCCTGTTATGTGCTGAATAATACACCTTCCAATTTGTTGATGGACTCCCTGAAGAACTACCTTGATGTGGACGGTACGCTGTGGTTTCTGGCTCATGAAATCCTGTTCTGCGACGACGACAGCTACGTAAACAAAGGAGGGATGGACTATTACCTTTATTATGATGTGGGCACCGGTCGGATGATTCCAATCGAATATGACGCCAACAGCTGCATGAGTACACAAAAAGCAACACAATGGACACCCTTCTTTCGGGAAACCAGCACGCAGTACCCATTGATGAACAAACTGATGGCTGTTCCTGAAATCAGGCAGCGTTACCTTGCGCACGTGCGGACAATCATGGAGGAATCCTTCGACCTGGCTATGATTAATGGTGTGATTGATGAATACGCTGCCAGGATTGACCAACATGTTCAGGATGACCCAAAAAAACTTTACACTTATAATCAGTTTGTGCAGGAAATTCCAAAGATAAAGCAGTTCTTCTCCACCCGCCGGAATTACATTTTAAATAATGCAGAAGTAAACCGTGTCGGTCCTTCCATTTCCGATGTGGTTTACAGCGTTGAAGGAGAACCTTTTGTCCCACCCACATCTTTGCAACCGGTTGATGTTACAGCAATGGTTACTGCTACCCAGGGAGTTTTTCGTGTCAACTTATATTTTGGCACAGGTATGATGGGAAAATTCAACAGCGTTCAGATGTTTGATGATGGCAATCACAATGACGGAGCAGCCGGCGATGGTATTTTCGGCGCTCAGATCCCTGCCCAGGAGCTGGGAAGTTGGGTTAGATTTTACATCGAAGCGCTCGCCAATGACACATGGAAAACCGCAAAATTCGAACCTCAGGGCGCGGATCATGATGTTTATATTTATACTGTTAAACCCGGTCAAATTGATGACTTTCCGGTAGTTATAAACGAATTGATGAGCGACAATGCCAGCGCCGTTCAGGACCCAAGCGGTGAATATGACGACTGGGTGGAATTTTACAACACTTCAAATGAACCCATTAACCTGAGTGGTTACTATCTTTCAGATAAACTTGATCAGCTTAATCTTTGGCAGTTCCCTCAGGGTACTTCTATCGAACAGTACGGGTACCTGATTGTCTGGTGCGATGGTGATGAAACCCAACCGGGACTGCACACCAGCTTCGGCTTGTCAAAAGATGGAGAAAGCCTGTATTTCACCACTCCGGATCTTTTAATTGCCAATGAGGTAACATTTGGAGCTTCGGAACCAGATCTTGCCTACGCACGTATCCCTAATGGAATTGGCGATTTTGTCTGGCAGGAACATACCTTCAACGCACCGAACGAGCTTACTTTTACCAGTCCTGTAGTGATCAACGAACTGATGGCCATCAACACCGTTTCTGTGCCCGATCCCAGCAGTGAATTCGATGATTGGATTGAATTCTACAACAACTCGGGCGATTCAGTTGATCTTAGCGGATACTATCTTTCTGATGACAGCAATCAATTGGATAAATGGCAATTTCCGGAAGCCACAATCATCGAAGGCTATGGCTATTTAACCGTTTGGTGCGACAACGACCTGGCACAACCCGGCTTACATGCCAATTTTGATTTAAACAATAATGGTGAAAGTATTTACTTTTCCTCTTCAACCCTTCAGATGGCCAACGAAGTAACCTACGGGGCACATGCCGCCGATCAGTCATTTTCACGCGTTCCCAACGGGACCGGGGATTTCATCTGGCAGGAACACACATTTAGCAACCATAATGGCCCCTTCTTCAACTGCCAGGTAGTAGTTAACGAATTGATGTCTGATAACATAAGTTCGGTTCAGGACCCGGATGGCGAATATGACGATTGGATTGAATTTTATAATAACTCAACCGAATCATTTGATTTGAGTGGGTTTTATCTTTCAGACAAAGCCAATGAGCTAAATGGTTGGCCATTTCCCGCAGGAACCACTATCGAGGGATTAGGTTACCTGATCGTTTGGTGTGATAATGATTTGGCGCAGACCGGCCTTCACGCTGATTTCTCTCTCTCAAAAGATGGAGAAGATGTTTTTCTTACCTCACCCTTTATCCAACTGCTTGATGAAGTGACTTTTGGAGCATCTGAACCTGATATGGCTTATGCCCGCGTTCCCAACGGAACCGGCGACTTCGTCTGGCAGCAACACACATTTAATGCTTCCAACGATAATGCCGTCACCGTTTCAGAAACCCAATCCCAGAGTAATTTTAAATTCTTCCCAAATCCTGCTCAAGGTTTACTCTTTGTCGAATTGAATAACGGTGAACCCACGATAATCTCTGTGTATTCATTGCTGGGTAACATAATTTATCAGGAAATGATTGACAAAACTAAACAAATCAACACTTCAGGCTGGGCAAGAGGTCTCTATTTCATTGGCGCTGAAAACGACAAGATGCAAAAGCTGATTTTACACTGATCGCAAAGGGGGTTAGTTTGGTATGTTCCGGTCATAAACAGGCCGGAACTTTTTTATGGTGGATATCAGTTTTCCCTAAACAAATGATCCTCTTTAGGGTTTGTTGGATGAAGAAACCACATTCTAAAACCTTAATCCACATGAATAACCTGCTTTTACAACCTTTCCAGTTGAACAATATTTCCCTGAAAAACAGGATGGTAATGGC
>JACZJL010000084.1 GCA_014860585.1 Bacteroidales bacterium
TTGTAATTATGATTCTTATGACCTCAGTGTGGATTGCCAGCGTATTCCTGAAAAATGCCAGCATAGTGGATCCTTTCTGGGGATTGGGCTTTGTTGTTGTGTCAGCGTTTTATTTCCTTCAGGTGGATGAAATTTCTGCCAGGTCGGTTATTATAATGATTCTTGTTGCCATCTGGGGCTTACGGCTTTCAATTTACCTCTTCTGGCGCAACTGGGGCAAAGGAGAGGATTTCCGGTACAAGGAATTCAGAAAAAACTTTGGAGAGCTTCGCTATTGGTGGTTCAGTTTCTTCCAGGTATTCCTCCTGCAGGGGTTTTTGCTGTGGCTCATTTCCGCGCCGTTGCTTGGAGCAATGCATTTTGGCGCCGGTGGAAACATAAATCTATTCGATTGGTTAGCAATTATTGTCTGGATCGTTGGGTTTATGTTTGAAGCCGGAGGAGATTTTCAACTGGCCAGGTTTAAAGCCAATCCTATAAACAAAGGAAAAGTGCTGAATAAGGGATTCTGGAAGTACACGCGGCATCCCAATTACTTTGGCGATTCTGCGGTTTGGTGGGGGTACGGACTGTTTTCCATTGCTGCAGGATGCTACCTTGCAGTTCTTGGATCAATCCTGATGACTGCACTCATCATTAAAATTTCAGGTGTTGCACTTCTCGAACGCTCGCTGAAAGATAAAAAGCCCGAATACATAGACTACATCAACAAAACCAGCGCTTTTATTCCGTGGTTCCCAAAAAAATCTGTTTAACTTTTGTCTTAATTTATCAGATAAAAATTAAACAAAACGATTCATTGTGATGTTAGTATCTGAAAATTAGTGTGAAATGAAATTTGAAGTATTCAATCTTACCATCAGTGTGTGGCTGCTGCTTTTCGTTATCTGGGGACTCCCCCTGACCTTTTATCGCAGCAGGTTTCGAAAAATCGTTTACCAAACCGACAGTTGGATCATTAATATCAAACCTGTTTTTATTGACGAGATCAAAGCGCTGTTTGGGAACGTCTATCCCGACAGTCCCCAGTATTTGAAAATGCGTAATTTTTACCGGATTTATCTTTTCATCTATCTGATTCTCTTCATTTTATATCAAACTTACAAATAAATAATCATGCTAAATATTATTCATCAAGCCGAGCGGATTATTGTGCTGACCCTGATAGGGCTGATGACGTTAATGTTACTGGTTGCAACACTAAATTTAGGCTACACAGTTTTCCTGAGTTTTCTTGAATCGCCCACCTATCTGATTACTCCCAGGGGGCTGATGCAGATTTTCGACAGCTTCCTGGTAGTGCTTATCGGCCTCGAGTTACTCGAAACAATCAGGACATTCCTCAAAGACAATGTAGTGCATGTTGAAGTAGTCATGTTGGTTGCCATCATTGCAATTGCCCGCAAAGTGATTGTCCTTGATTATGACAAGTATTCAGGTCTTGAATTCATAGGTATCGGTTTGCTGATCATCGCATTGGCAGTCGGATACTTTTTCATCAGGCGCGCAATTCATCAGTATTGCGAAACAAAAACACCTTCGATTCACACTCCCCAAACCCATAATCACGAATGAAAAAGAAAGTAATTGTCATCGGCGCCGGCTTTTCCGGTCTCTCAGCAGCCACAAGTCTTGCTGACAAAGGTTTTGATGTCACCGTAATTGAAAAGAATTCAACTCCGGGTGGCCGCGCCCGTAAGTTCAGCGCCAACGGCTTCACCTTTGACATGGGGCCAAGCTGGTATTGGATGCCCGATGTGTTTGAGTCCTATTTTAATTCTTTTGGAAAAAAAGTTTCCGACTATTACGAACTGATGAGGCTTGATCCTTCATACAGAATTTTCTTTGGGAAAAATGATATCATTGACCTTCCGGCAGACATCGAAGGAATGTACCGGCTTTTCGAGTCCATCGAAACCGGGGCAGGGGTAAAGTTGCGGAAATTCCTGGCTGAGGCGGAATACAAATACGAAGTAGCCATGAAGGACTTTGTGAACAAGCCCAGCCTCTCCTTCTTAGAATATGCCGATGCAAGATTACTCAAAGCAGCAATGAAACTGCACATGTTTACCCCTTTCCACAACTACACGCGGAAATATTTTTCGAACCCTCGTCTGCTCCAGATGCTTGAATTCCCTATTCTTTTTCTGGGTGGCACAGGAAAAAAAACTCCAGCACTTTACAGCCTGATGAACTATGGCGACATTAAGCTGGGCACCTGGTACCCCAAAGGTGGTATGTTCAAGGTTGTGGAAGCAATGGTGAGCCTGGCTGAGGAAAAAGGGGTGAAATTCGTATACGATGCTCCTGTTGAGGGGTTTACATTTAACAATTCAAGAATAACGGAAACCATCGCCGGTGGCAAAACACACCCATCGGATTACGTGGTGGGAACGGGCGATTACCATCACATCGAACAGGAATTGCTCCCGGAACAATACCGGAAGTACTCAAAAAAATACTGGGACTCAAGGGTGATGTCGCCTGCTTCGCTGCTCTGGTATGTTGGGCTGGATAAGAAACTCGATAAATTCCAACATCACACCTTGCTTTTTGATGAGGAATTT
>JACZJL010000085.1 GCA_014860585.1 Bacteroidales bacterium
TGAGACAATATCTTGATTTACTTGATCATGTATTAAAAAACGGTGTCGAAAAACGCGACCGCACAGGAACCGGAACCATCAGCGTGTTTGGCTACCAGATGCGTTTTAACCTGGAAGCTGGATTTCCGGTGATGACCACCAAAAAGTTGCACCTCCGCTCCATCATCCACGAGTTGTTGTGGTTTTTAAAAGGAGAAACCAATCTCCGCTATCTTCACGAAAACAAAGTGACCATCTGGGATGAATGGGCTGATGACCAGGGCAACCTCGGGCCTATCTACGGCTATCAGTGGCGCTCATGGCCAGCGCCGGACGGCAGGCACATTGACCAGATCAGCCATGTTGTCCAATCGATAAAAGAAAACCCCGACTCCCGCCGGCACCTTGTCAGTGCCTGGAATGTCGGGGAATTGGATAAGATGGCACTTCCGCCATGCCATATCATTTTCCAGTTTTATGTGGCCAACGGGAAACTCTCCTGCCAGATGTACCAGCGCAGCGCCGATATTTTCCTCGGAGTTCCGTTTAATATTGCTTCCTATGCTCTGCTTTTAATGATGGTAGCTCAGGTGACCGGCCTGAAACCTGGCGAGTTCGTCCACACATTTGGCGATGCCCATATCTATCTGAACCATATCGAGCAGGTGAAGCTGCAACTTACCCGCGAGCCACACCCGTTACCTAAAATGCAAATCAATCCGGAGATAACGAACATTTTCGATTTCACCTTTGATGATTTCCACCTGGTCAATTACCAGTCACATCCACACATCAAGGGTGAAATATCCATCTGATAACCTCCTCGAAAACCTTAATCCTTCGTAAAAAACAGCCTGGTAATAAAAATTCCGTTACCGTCTTCTTTGCCTCCGTCACTTTCCACAGCGCTGGTTACAAAAGTCAGTTTCCATCCCTCTTTCACCAGTTTGTTGATCTTCGCAGTGATCAAAGCGTCATTGGAAGCGATGTTCTGGAAATTGATCCCTGCAAGGCTGTAAAAGTTCAACAGCTTGGTTTCATCAAATTCACTCACTTTGGCATCGGCACGACTGATGTCATCCTGCTTACTGGTTTTTCCGTCGGTACGGCTGGTAGTGAAATTATCAACCTCGATATCGGATTTGGTTTCAACCATCCTGGACCTTCCCAGACCTGCCGGGACGATCGACTCAACAATAGTTACCACTTTGAACTCCTGAGCATAACTCAGCATTGTAAACCCTAAAACTGCAATCATTGCAAATGCGATTCTTTTCATAAACTTTAGTTTTGATGAATTAGACTTAAAAATGAATTGGCTGCATACCGTTTTCAGTAGCAAAGGATTCTAACTTTAATTCTTTGATAAAATTATTGCAAGCAGTTTAGGGTAAGATTTTGTAAAAGAAAACAATAGCAGAACGAGTTTCAAAGGAGACGGAAAAACAAACCAGAGATATTTAAATTAGTTACTTTCCGGGAAATTCTTCTATGCCATCGCTGTACCTGGCAAACCGGCCTTTTTCGCGGGGATGCACATTGTCGTATCGAGGCCATGGCCATCCGCCAAACTGGGTTGCTCTGAAATCGCTGATGGCTTGCTGGATTTCATTTTGATTGTTCATCACAAAAGGACCGTATTGTGCGACCGGTTCATTGATGGGCTTTCCCTGAAGGAGGAGCAGTTTGCTTATAGTAATTCCCGATTCGACAATAATCTCCTGGTCGGGAAGCATTTCGATGGCTTGTTTGGGGGTAATTTCGATGCCTGCAACGGAGATGGTTGAGCCTTCATAGAAGTAAAGTGTTCTGCGCACGCCATCTGAAGCTGGCGGAATAGACCAATTTGCTCCCGGTTCCATTTTGATTTTCCAGATGCCCACTTCGTTTGCAGGGTCGGCGGCCCAGGAATCGGGGGCAGGCGCCGGCGAACGGGTTTCGCCAATTTGTCCGGCAACTACGGTTACTTCGGTTGTTTTCCCGTTTTCATCTTTCATTTTGATTGTTGGAATGGTTTCAGCCCAAAGCATGGCAAAATGTGGTTTTGCAAATTTCTTTGCCTTCGGGAGGTTGAGCCAAATCTGGAACAATTCAGCCGGGTTGTCCCGATCTTTAGCAATCAGCGGGAACATTTCGGCGTGTTGTAAACCGGCGCCCGCAGTCATCCATTGTACGTCGCCATTGCCATAACGACCGGCAGCACCATGCGAGTCGGAATGATCAACAAAGCCATTCAGTACAATAGTCACAGTCTCAAAGCCCCGGTGCGGATGAGCCGGAAATCCAGGAATCTTTGTTCCGTGATACATCCGCCAGCCGTCTTTGACAGTAAAATCCTGCCCGAGATGTCGTCCTGCAAGCGATGCCGCAGGCCCCATATCTTCATTGCCGGCGGGATAAGCATCGGCATGATGAACACAGAAAAGGAAAGGGTCAATGGTGTCCCACATGAATCCCAACGGCTTGATGTTGATAATGACTTTGTTGTACATTGTTGCTGAGTTTAATGATTTTGAGCAAAAATAGCTCAAATTGAAAAACAATTTACTTTAGCCGAAAAAAAGAAAATGGATTTCATTGTCATTGCGATTGTTGCCTTCGGCGCCGCCATGTTGACTTTTTTCTCCGGATTTGGGCTGGGTACGATCCTGATGCCGGTGTTTGCGCTGTTCTTTCCGGTAGAAATTGCCATTGCTCTAACGGCCGTTGTTCATTTAACCAATAACCTGTTCAAGACCAGCCTGATTTGGCGGTCCATCAATCTGAAAGTTGTAGCCATGTTTGCAATCCCGGCGGCTGTGGCAGCATTTTTAGGCGCTTCAACGCTTAACTGGTTTAGCCGCAACGAAATGTTGATTTATGGTTATGAAATTGCCGGGAAATCATTTCAAATCACGTTACTGAAAGTGATCATTGCCACATTGCTGATTATCTTCTCGTTTTTTGAACTCAGCAAGAAGCTGGCAAAGGTTACCCTTTCGAAAAAATACCTTCCGCTTGGCGGACTGCTCTCGGGTTTTTTTGGAGGGCTGTCCGGACACCAGGGGGCACTGCGCTCGGTATTTTTACTGCGGTCAGGTTTGGGAAAAGAAGGTTATATCGCCACAGGCATTGCATCGGCTGTGTTGATTGATATTTCGAGGCTTTCGGTGTATGGCACTTCATTCTTTGCCAGGCATTTCGATACGCTTGCCGGCGATCAATCCGTTAACATGATGATCGTTGCGATTCTTTTTGCATTTGCCGGTTCGTTTATCGGGCGTAAAGCTTTGAAAAAGATTAAACTGCCGACCATCCATCTGATTGTTGGGATAATGATCTTTGTACTCGGCGTATTGTTAGGATTAGGAATGATTTAAAACCAAAATAATTATCAACTTTCATCCTTCAAATTTTTCAAATGAAAAGGACGGTTTATACGATCGGCGAAACGGTTTACGACATCATCTTCCATCACGGTCAAATTCAGGCCGGGAGGGTAGGGGGCTCGATGCTCAATTCTTCGGTATCGCTTGGCCGGCTTGGTTATAATAGTTGCTTTGTAAGCGAAGTTGGTAACGATGACCTGGGGGAACTCGTGATTGATTTTCTCGAAAGAAACAAGGTCAACGCTCGGTTCATTGATCGCTTCAACGAGGGTAAAACGCCTGTGGCGCTTGCATTTTTGGATGACCAGAAAAATGCACGATACACATTTTTGAAGGACTATCCTTCAATACGCTTACAGCAACACCTCCCGCAGGTTACTGAAAATGACATCGTGATGTTTGGTTCGTTTTTTTCCATAAGCCCTGCTGTCAGAGCTACCGTTTTAAGGTTTTTAAAGCAGGCCGGGGAGGCTGGTGCGCTGGTAATTTATGATCCAAACATCCGCAAACCACGCAAAAATGAAATTCCTGAGTTGTTGCCAATGATCTTTGAAAATTTCGCACTGGCCGATATCGTCAGGGCTTCGCATGAGGATTTTCAAACTATTTTTGGAACTGATGAAGCAGATGAGGCCTCCCGGATTGTAAAAGTGTATAGTGATGCTGCATTGATTTTTACCAGAGGGTCAAACGGGATCAAACTTTTTGCAGGAGATTGTATTCGTGAATATAGCGTACCTGCAATTGAGGTTTTGAGCACGATCGGGGCCGGCGACACTTTTAATGCAGGCATAGCCAAATCGCTGATTGATCAGAGCATTCTGAAGCGTGGGCTTTCAGAAATTTCTCCAAATCAATGGGATCAACTCATTCAAACCGGGATAAGCCTCAGTCAGGAGGTCTGTTTAAGTTATGATAATTATGTCAGTGAGAGGGAGTCTGCAACCAACACAATCTAATACCTCACCACCTTCAGGCTGGAAACTGCAGCATCAATTCTGATGGAGATTTTTTTGGTTGCATCCTCGAAATTGGCAGTTTTGTAATGATTATTGTTCCCTTTGATGAATCCCTCGAACTCACGGGAGGTGAGCACAGTGCTTGTTTGGATTTCACAGCCTGAGGTTTCAGGCACTTCCACCTCAATTGAAGCAGCCCCTGCATCAATGCGCAAGTTGGTGTTGTCATTCAAATCACCAAGCCGTATTCTTATTGAGGCTGCTCCACCATCAACCTCTACCCGGTCAACTTTAAAAGGTTGAAGGTCGAAATCAATATCTGCAGCCCCGGCGTCCATTTTAATATCCCATGTAGGTTGGGTATTCAAGCCGATCGTAGCGGTATTGGAACGGTTCATCCGCCTGACTTTACCCTCTTCCATCCTTAACCTGAGAATTACCGAACTACCTGCATTTTCAGTGTTTAGCTTATACAAACCCATTGTACCGACTTTTTCGAATTTCAGCAGATAATCTTCAGTTGGGGTAATTTTGAAATCACCGGCAATGGCATCCAGTTCCAGCACTGCATTCAGAATTTCAGGGTTGAAGCTTTCATAAAGCGACTGATCAGTCCATTCGTTTTCGTCTCCCCAGTTTTCGTCATCTTCCCAATCCCAACTGAATTTTTCCGGAAACCTGAAAAAACTTGAACTATCTGGTTCCTGAACTGAGAGAAAGATAACTGATCCTGCCATGATGATCAAAGCAAGTAGAATCCGAATGAGTCCGTGAATAGGGAGCAATGCAACTCCTAACAGGATAATCAGAACAGGCCATAACGTGCGAAACATACGCCAGTCGAACGAAATAACGTCGAAATTCCTGAGCAGGAACATCAGGCCGATGCCTACCAGCACCACGCCCCAAAATATGTCTTTTGATTTCATCAGCTATTGATTTTTGGTTTTGATATTGCACTTCTCATCACTAAGATCCCGGCGGCAATCAGCAACAATGGCCACAGGTCTCTCATATTAATACCCGGAATAATTCTGGCAAACAAGAAAATACTGCCCAGAACAATGAAAATAATTCCTGCAATAAGGCTTCCTTCATTACGGGGATTTCGCTTTACATCCATGGTAAAGGTAGTTTCCCTGGCTTCTGACTGAGGTTCATCCTTTTTTTCCATATCTGGTTCGACTTCCTGCGGCGGTTCCATTGTTGGTTTGTACCCGGTCTGTCGGTTGTATTTAAAAAAAGTATAATCCGGATCAAGTGGTACAGCAATCCATAAAATGATATAAATCAGCACACCGCTTGCTCCTGCGAAGACGAGCGCAACAAACAGAATCCTGAAAATAATCGGGTCGATGTTGAAGTACTTTGCGAGCCCGCCGGCAACACCGGCAATAACTGAGTCGTAGCGACTACGATAAAGCCTTTTAGTTTGTTCCATATGAAGTGTTTTTTTTAAATTGTGTCAAAGTTATGCTAAAAATTACCGGATTGTTATTTGAGTAATAAATTGTAAACCGGTTACAAGATTTCTTAAAATTTATCATTAAAAATGTAACTCTCTCATTTTATTGCTATTTTTGCTCTGACCAAATGATGAAAAGTTATCAAATTCTAAATAGAACGGGATGATTCTCAAAAGCATAAGGTTTCTGTTAAAAGCATTCCTCTGGCTGATCATTGCTTTGATAGTCACCTTCTTCATTGTGTATGCTATTGCTCCAGTTTATGATTTTCAACACTCTAAGCCATTTTCAGGGGAAAATATTCATAATCCTTATGAAGGCATGGATAGCACCTGTTGGAAAAAAGGAAACTTTCAGATTCAATCCCGTGTTTGGTTTGGCATCACCGATGGTAGCAACAACACCCCAACAGCCGTGTATGCCATTTATGAGCAATTGGGTTACGACATCATTACCATTACTGACTACATGAAGATCAACCGTTTTGGGGTTGAAAAGGAAGGTTATGTTGCTGCATACGAACATGGCTATGGGATCAGGAAGACACACCAGGTGTGTCTTGGCGCCGGAAGAGTGACCTGGCTTGACTATCCTTTTTACCAGAATCTGAATCACAAACAGCATATCATCAACATACTCCAACGTCACAATGAAGTGGTCTGTGTTGTTCATCCCCGGGTAAGACATGGATATGTACCTGCGGAAATGGAGGTACTCGCTAACTACGACCTGCTTGAGGCCGTCAGCCATTATGTGGTATCGCTGGACTATTGGGATTCAGCGTTATCTTCCGGCCATGCAGTTTATATCGTTTCCAATGATGATTCTCATGATGTTCTGAACCCTACAAAAGTAGGGCGGTATTGCACTTTCATTAATACTGAAAGCCTTGAGCAAGAGGATATTCTGGCAGCATTGAAAGCAGGGAAAGCGTTTGGGGCAAAAATCAATATGCTCGAAGGCGCTGATTTTTTTCAAAAAGCAGAAGACCACCGGAAAATCCCTGTGTTAAAATCAGTAGTAGTAAAAAATGATACACTTTTTGTGGAGTTAAGTAAACAGGCAAGGATTGTTACTTTCATTGGACATAAGGGCATGATCAAAAAGTCATCATCAAACACCGAAAAGGCATTTTATCCCATCTCACCAGACGATCCCTATATCCGCACCGAGATCATTTTTGATGACAATACACAATTTTTCCTCAACCCGGTAATCCGTTATGACGAACGTTTGCCGGAAAGAACCCCATCACCTGAAATCAACTGGATTAAAACCTGGCTACAACGCATCATTGCATTAATGATCGCAGGCACAATTATGCTGCTGCTGGTTAAATTCAGAAAACCCGGTGAGAAAAAGGGCCACCTCCGTCCAAGGCAGTATTTTTATGAATGACGAAATATTAAAAAAATCATTTCCAGGTGCGTCAAAACCAAATAAACATCGTTATTTTGCACCACAAAACTTTTTGTTAAAAGGATAACATACAGAGCAGAATGGCGCAAAATCTTTATGTAGCAGCATCTGAAGCGATGTCGGGCAAATCGCTGATCGTATTGGGTTTCATGGAATTGCTTTCAAGACATGTTGGGAGGATTGGATTCTTCAGACCTATTGTGAAGGACGGTAAAGATCAGGATAATCATATACGCCTAATCTCCCAGCGGTTTAAATTGCCATTTTCCTACACTTCAATGTACGGGGTTACAAGTAAGGTGGCTTTTGAGCTGATCCAGGCCGGCGACATGGATTCCATTTTTACAGCGGTTTTAAATAAGTACAAGAACCTTGAAAAAGATTGTGATTTCATCCTTATTGAAGGGACAGATTTCAGGGGCTCGTTGGTTTCGTTTGAGTTTGATATGAACGCCCGCATTGCCAACAACCTTGGCGCTCCTATTCTTGCTGTTATCAATGGTTCCGGTAAAAACGCAAACGAGATTGCAGACTCAATGCAGATGGTCAAAGGAACCCTGACTGCTGAGAATTGTGCACAGATTGGAACCGTGATCAACCGGGTTGCCGAGGATGAATTTGCTGCCATCAAGCACATGCTCGACAAATTCAGTAAAGAAGGAGAGATCAACTTCATACTTCCCGAAAAAAGTGTACTCCAAACCATCACTATCCGCCAGATTGCCTCAGCGTTGCAGGCAGAGCACATTTATGGAAGTAAAGAAAGCCTGAACCTTGATGTACTCGATTTCAGGATTGCAGCCATGTCGCTGGATCAAATTTTAAAGTTCACAACATCCGGTTCTCTTGTCATCACTCCCGGCGACAGAACAGATATTATAATCGGATTGCTGATGACCATGATTGCCGACAATTTCCCCAAAATTTCAGGGATATTGCTTACCGGAGGTATCCAACCAGGCACGCAAATGATAAAACTGATGGACGGAATCCAGCCCCTTCCTTTGTACATCATGTCGGTAAATACTGATACTTACGAGACTGCAATGGCCGTGAGCAGGATTCACCCGGCGCTGAATCCCGAGAATGAAAGAAGACTTACAACAGCACTCAATCATTTCGAGTCGAACGTGGATGTGGGAATCATGGGGCAAATCCTAAAAATTACCCATTCAAAAGTAGTTACCCCCGTAATGTTTGAATACGAACTCTTCGAGCGTGCCCGCGCCGACCGTAAACATATCGTGCTGCCGGAGTCTGAAGATGAACGCATCCTGCGGGCTGCTGAAATTTTACTCAAACGAAATGTCGTGGATATTACCCTGCTTGGCAATGAAAATGAGATTTTAAAACGAGCAGCTTCATTGCAGTTGCAGCTTACCGGCGTCAATATTATCGATCCTTACGACAATGATCTGGTTCATGAATATGCTGCCGAATATTACCGCCTGCGCAAGCATAAAGGCGCCACCAAGGAAAAGGCTTACGAGTTGATGCATGACGTCAGTTACCTCGGCACAATGATGGTACACAAGGGGCATGCCGACGGGATGGTTTCTGGCGCAGCTCATACTACGGCACATACCATTAAACCTGCATTTGAATTTGTCAAGACAAAACCAGGTGTGTCTATTGTGTCCAGTTCTTTCCTGATGTGCTTCAACGATCGTGTGCTCGTGTATGCTGATTGTGCTGTGAATCCCAACCCGGATGCCGATCAGCTGGCCGATATCGCCATTAGTTCAGCCGAAACTGCCATGAATTTCGGTATTGAGCCACGGATTGCTATGCTCTCCTACTCAACCGGCGAATCCGGTAAAGGGGAGGATGTGGAAAAGGTGCGCAAAGCCACGCAAATTGCCCGAGAGCGCCGTCCTGATCTAAAAATCGAAGGGCCGATTCAATACGATGCTGCCATCGAACCTACCGTTGCAAAGCAGAAAATGCCCGGCAGCGATGTGGCCGGAAAAGCTACCGTCTTTATTTTCCCCGACCTGAATACAGGGAACAATACTTACAAAGCAGTGCAGCGTGCTGCCAATGCTGTGGCAATTGGACCGGTTCTGCAAGGTTTGAACAAGCCGGTGAATGACCTGAGCCGTGGCTGTACCGTGAAAGATATTGTGAATACCGTGGTGATCACTGCCATCCAGGCACAGGGCGGAGGGAAAAACTAATTTTCTATTCACCCCGTGAGTGGTTTATTTGCGACCACTAAAATTAAAAATTCGGTGTTGGCCGGACGGAACTCACGGGGTGAATTTTGGAATAAGGTGAAAAAGGTTTGGTGGTGACTTGGGTGGCGGCAATTCTACTAAGGTTGTTTATTGAAAATAAGGTTGTTCCTCTTCACCACAGGCATTTTGAAAAATGAATTGCCGCATTTTTGGCTGTATTCCTTTCATTAGCTTCAAATGAAAAAGAAAAACCTTATCAAATCAATAAACCTTAGTAGAATGGTGCAATGCATTGAAATTCATAACCTTATTCAATTCACCCCGTGAGTGGCTAATTTGCGACCTCCATAGTTGAAAATTCAGTGTTGGCCGGACGGAACTCACGGGGTGAATTTCGGAATAGAGTACTATAAACATTCACCCCGTGAGTGGTTAATATAGTACCACCAAAGTTGAAAATTCAGTGCTGGACCGGAGAGAACTCACGGGGTGAATTGTCATTGGGATGGCAGAAAACATGAGAATCAACAAACGAATTATTCTTATTTTTGTGGCAATTTTATATCTCTATGAGAAAACTTAATTTAAAAATGCCTGGTATCAGCTATTACTGATCAGATGTTGGGCGAAATTAAGCTGAATAACTTTAAAAAAGAACACAAATCATGGATATCAAAACATTAAAAACCGACCTTCATAAGTTTATTGATCAGATTGAAAACAGGCAGATACTCAAAGATTATTATGATGATATGAAATCTTTGATCGAACATCAGAATGATGGCGCCTGGGACAATTTATCAGAAGATCAAAAGCAGGAGTTGCTAATAGCATACGAAGAAAGCGAGGACGAGCAAAACCTTGTGGATCATGAGGCTGTAATGAAAAAATATGAAAAATGGCTTTAGCTCTTCAATGGAACACCAGCGCCATTGCTTCATTTTATAAAACGGTGGTTTACCTTGAAAACGAGTGGGGAATAAATGCTGCTATCAGGTTTGTTAGAAAAGTGAATCACATTCTTTTCCTCCTCCAATCATATCCTGAGATTGGACGGCCTGAAAACCCAAAAACCGACCTTTTCAGCGTTGTGATAACCCATCAGACTACGCTGTTTTACAGAATGAAATCGGATAAAATTATTCTCCTGATGTTTTTTGACACCAGAAGAAGTCCAACCAGAAAGCCTAAACAGTAATCAAATTGCACTTTTCTCATCCGAAAAGTTTTTCAGGGATTTGATGACAAAGCAGCCAGGTCGGTATTTTTTACCTTCATCTATAAAGCAAAACCTTATTCCGTCCCCAAACCTGGTAGAATAGGTTATCTGAAGAAGTACAATAAACTTTAAAAATTACTTTTCTGCTTTAAAAACAACTGCCCTCAGATTTTTATCGAGCCATTGATTGATCATTGCCCTGAACTCATTGTATTCTTCCGGATGAATGAAGGTTTCGCTGATTCTTATTTCCCGGGTTATCTCTACCTGGTTTTCCTTTGGCTTAATATCAATACTTACTGATCCTGCTTCACTTTTAAAACGGTCGCCTGTGCGCTTGTTTACAAAAACATAACCATCCGGTAGCTCAATTGTATAAACATATTTTTCTGTGATTGGGAAAGGTATTACGAAGGGGTCTTTTCTGGTGCTTTCGAGATAAGTAATCCGCCACCTGTCGAAACCATTGGTCATGTTTGGCAGCATCCAACGATAATAACCTGACTGTTCGGTAACGGGTTTATTGTTTTCAGCCTTGAATGTGAGTGTTGATTTTGCAATATTACTATTGACAACCTGAATAGTACTGTCATTCTTAATCAGATCGCCGGTTAACATGGATTTTATGCTGTTTTTATCTTCCTGCAAGGCAAGGAAAGGGTTAGCAGCACCGGAGAGTACCAGGTCAACCTGGCCAGAAGCCTTCAGTTCAGCATCAAATGTAATTTTTGCTGTATAAATAATCTCGTTATCCATCTTAGCAGGTTCAACAGGAGAGGCTGCTGCATCTTTTGAAAGCGGTATCACCACAACCTGTGCCAGGCTATATTCAAGGCTTTGGCTATCCGTTGTAACAGCGGATAAATAAATTGTCCCGAATCCTTTGGTATTAGCCATCACGGCGATATCGTCAAAAAGAGAAAGGTTGCCTGAATTGACATCAAAAAATTGCTGTGGGGCAATGAGCACCGGCACAGCATTGAAATTGGCATAACCGAGCAGTGCTGCAAGCAGGATGGATTTTTCCAGCTTACTTCCTCCATTGCTTTTCCAAACTTCCACTGGTTGTCTCACCTGATATCCGAGCCATGAAGGATCATACCTTTCGTAAACTATATTTCCTGTAACTTCCTTTTGGATGGCAAGCAGCGTTTTTATCTCATCAGTTTGTTTTGCTTTTATGCTGTCCACTAAACTTTTCATTTGATCGTTCATTTCAAAATTGAAAGTCTGTTGCCTGGTGATCCAGTTGACCACATCTGCTGTGGTTCCAGCTGTAGTGAAGGAAAGCCGTGGAGTTGCCGGCTGGAATTTTCCACGGAATTGTTCTTTTGGAGAAGCCTGCAATCCGGTGAATTTCCAGGTATACACCTTCTGGCTCCCAACCACCATAATTTCCGGCGCAGTTCTTAATCCCGTCATCCTGTGATTTAGCTCAACATCGGGCGGGACTTTAACATTGACCTCCATATCGAGCACCGGGGATGATTCCTCAATAATTACCGTACCCATCAGCCCGGGCGTGAACCCTTTGGCTGAAGTCAGGGTATAGTCGAGATAAATGGTGGCGCCGATCTCAAGTGCTGTATGCGTGACCACCATTTCGCGAAGGTGATTGGCGGTAGCCGAAAGGGCGGCGTTACGCGGTAGCACTTCATTGAAGGCATTTTCCGGAGTTTCAATCTTTGTGCTGTCGGCCATAATGGTGTAGGCTTCATTTATTGTCAGCTTTTGAAATTCTGGATTGTAAATGATAAAGGTTTCACCATAAAGACGATTGAACGAAAGATGTGTTTTCAGTTTCAACTGTTTTACTTCCCTGAAACTTGTGCTGCCGTCGTTTTCGAGTGTATATTCCCGGATCAGCTTTTCATACACAGCATCGGCATTTTCAGTTTGTGCAAAAGTTATATTGACGAATAAAAATGCGGCTAAGGATAGAATAATCTGTTTCATTTTATTTTGTGTTAATGCATTCATAATCTGGAATTTTGGAAGATTTGGCGGTTATTTTTTTAAGACAATTGGGGAGTCGGCCATTTTTTTCTGGGCTTTAACGGCTGATCTCATTTCAGGCCAGTCGCTGGCTTGATAAACCCGTTTCTCAAGAAGGACTTCCTGTTTGAGTGCAATGGTATTGTTCTTTGCCTGGTAACCACCATTGTAGTAAGCCGAACAACCCAGTGAAGTTGTGTTCACATCTGGCAAAACGGGGGAGTATCCTGCGGGTATGGTAATCGTCTCATCCAGTTCTACCATGCGGCTGCAACGGTCGCGGAAATCAAATTTGCGTTCTTCGAGGTCTGTATTCATGTAAAGATGACCCATGGCACGGCTCATGAAATTGGTGGCTAAGAGCGGAATAAAGATGAGCTCATTTTCTCCGGTAAATGCATAACCCGGAATGCGGTAACTGATTTTGATGTTGATCGGCCCTGCCATATAATCTATCGGATCTCCGTAATCCATGGCGATGATCTCGGCCGCCGGATGTATTCTTAACAATTCTGCTTCGACACCTTTGTTCCACTCCGATTTATAATCGCGGGTGAAAATACCCCGAACTGCTGCATCAGTTTGTCCTTCGGCTTCCAGTACCATTTGTCCTTCCAGGGTTCCATCGGTTTTCAGTTCGGATGTTGCTTTGATTTTGAGGTAATGATTTTCGGAGGGCGAAACAGGTGTGATGGCCAGGTCGGCTCCTTCGGGTAGCCCCATCAGGTAATTTTGTTGCTGTTCGGCGCTTGACCATAGCTCCCTGACAAAAGGAACCCAGGTTGGATCGAGGAGGTGGTATTCGCCATCAGAAAGTTTTACAACGGTTACGCTGTGATTAAAATGATCGGCGGGAATATCTTCGATTCGGGAACCGGCCATGGTCATGGCTGCATAAGATTCAAAACCTGCCATACGCAGGAATGAGATCAGCAAAGCTGCTTTGTCTTTGCAAACGCCACAACGGTCGCGGAAATTCATG
Source organism: Bacteroidales bacterium (assembly GCA_014860585.1). NCBI lineage: Bacteria > Pseudomonadati > Bacteroidota > Bacteroidia > Bacteroidales > Bacteroidales bacterium. The sequence goes on from JACZJL010000085.1 coordinate 13,565, forward strand.
GCGGTGTTGTGCAGGGTAAATCCCTCGCCCGGCCCCATCGAAATCCCTGAATAGCGCATGTTATCGGCCACCCAGTGGGTAAGTATCGAAACGCTGTCCATTTCTGTTTTGGCAGGCTTGAGCAATTCCTTTACAAAAGCTTCCGCTTCGGGGGTTGGGTCAAAACTTCCGTAATCTTCATTTACACCGTAAAACCAGCGTGATTTTGCCTCCCAGTCAGGGCTGGTGGTTAACAGCAGTTTGGGAGCTATGTCAAAAAAATCAACCATATTGGGTTCGGCTTTGATGGGCATGATATCCTTTTTTGAAAATGTATAAACATGCTTCCCATCCACAAACCGCAATGTTGTCTTGCATTCACCGTGGAAAAACTCATATTGCAGCGGCTTGTCTGCTGGTACATGGGTGATGTAAACCTTTTCGAGTATCGGATGAGAACTCCAGAAAGGGATGATATCGTAAAAATGCCCTCGCATAGGGGGAATGAACCGCTCCTCATCGTCTTGCATCAGCAGGGCGTATGTAAATCCTTTTTTAAAATACTTGACTTCAACGGCATCGCCAGGTTCAAGCCTGCCCACCTCGATCATTTTTTCGCGGGCGCCCCAATAGATGGCGCGGGCAGGCGCCGGATAATCACGTACTCCGCCAAGATCCACATTTTCAACCGTCCCGTCCTTCCTGTATATTTTTATCAACAGGATATCAAGGGCGGCTGACAATGGGTCGTAATCAATCTTAATCACCCGTTGCTCTGAAGCGCCTTTGGGGGTGAGCACCTTCGTTAACTGATGCATGTGGAAATAACTCAGGCCGGTCTCCTGAACATCCACCCTGGTGCTGTCGAACAGGATGAGCAGGTTGCTTCCTTTGTAATCAGCGGCATTTCCTGAGTTTTTGATCAAATCTTCAATCGGGCCGGCGTTCAGGATCAGCCCGGCAAATAGTATAACAAGCAGTGAGGTAAATTTTTTAAGCATAGCAATTTAAGCTTTAGAATTAATGCCGCTAAAGTAGGGAAAATTTGTGTGACCGGTTACCCTAATTTTTCTGACTTTCAATTGAAGTTATGATTGATCGATAAAGAGCAAAAAAAGCCCCTGCGAAAGCAGAAGCTTTTTTGGGAATTACTTTTCCGAAGGATAATTTAGTGTCAGTAGAAAAACATCCTGTATTTGATTTTCAACAAATGGTGTTTTCCTGCTGACACTATTTAACAATCATTTTGCGGGTGGCTGTCTCATTGCCTGCTGTTACAGTGTAGAAATAAACTCCGGAGTTAAGTCCTGAAGCGTCAAATGACAAGAAATGACTACCGGGTTGTAATGATTTTGCAGGAATTGTCAACACTTTCTGTCCGGTTAGATTAAACACTTCAATTCCAACAAGGTTAGGTTGTGTAATTTCGACAGTTACCTGAGTATTGCCGCCCGTTGGGTTGGGGTAGCTTTGTGAAACAGAAAGTGCAGTTTCAACCGGTTTCGGATCATTGACACCAACAGTGAATTCCATTGAATTGTGGATCACCCTGTTGATCACCGGATCATGATCTTCGTCAAGGAAAAGACCGGGGATATTATCGGCCTGGTAGATCAACTGGAAGGCGCCTTCCGGGGAAGTATTTGGCGCCAAAACAGGGTAAATACACTCATCGTAAAGGTGGAAAATATTTCCTGCCTGAAGATCAAAGAATGTACCCCAGGTTTGTCCTAAGTCGTAGGAAAACCTTGTCCAGATGTGTTTGTAATTGTACAAGCCATCAGCGGTTACATATGTCTCGGTTGTTGAGGCATAAGCAAGCGCTATCATACCATCATGAATAGCAATGGTTGGCATGGTGGAAATACCCAGGGAACGATAAACTCCAAAGGGTGTTTCTGCCGTGCCCTCAAAGTCAAAAATGAAACCGCTGTTGTTCACGTCCTGGGTCCAGCCGATCAACATGCCGAGGCTTTCAAGGTATTCGGGCATCATGGTGTGATGTGGGTTGTCGGCTTCGGGAATTTGCCCCATACTTTCGTTCCAGTAACCGATTCCGTCAGTGTATGGCCAGTAAGAGTAAAAACCCGGATCGGGAGGGGCTGCGGCCAGACGAGCTACACGACCAATCCCCCAAACTACGTGAACCATACCGTTGTCATCAATAGCCAGATTGGCTGAATTATCAACTGAATAAAGCGTATCCGGCATCAGGGTCGTATTGAAATCGAAGAAAGGGTAGGGGTGTTCCCAGATGATTGTCTTTTCCCATGTTTCACCCATATCAGTCGATTTCATCATAAAAAGGTCGAACCATGCACTTGACCCAAGCAGTACAACAATATTTCCTTTTGAAGCCATCACATAATCATCAGCATTGATTTGCAAATAATAGTCTGATCCCACCCCTTCAAGCACTTCATCCTGGATGTCCCAGGTTTGGGTGTCTTTTGAATAGCGCGAATAGAGAATTGCGGTTGTTTGCCCCTGGTATACCGAATTTGTGTTATAGAACATATTCAGGTAATTATTGTCCGGACCGCTTGTTACTACACGTGGCCATGCCGGCTGCAATCCACCACCCGGGCCGGAATATATAAATTGCTGCCATGGTCCTGTCCCTTTATTTTCGCGGTGGTTTAAAACAATCTCAACATTGAAGTTATGAGATACCACTATTTCACCGGTCTCACCCCATGGCGCAATATTTGGCCATCCTGTTCTTTTGGTCTCAATCCTTGCGGTAGGTTTGGGGCCCCATGCAGTTCCATCAAAATAGTTGTATCCTGTGCCTCTGTCAGGAAAAGCAAATCCTGTCGGATTTTCAACTCCACGGGTACAGGTTGCAGCCATCGTGCCATCTTCCCATACCCAGAACCGGTTGGAAAGATTTGCATTAGATTGTAAATCGTACACCGTTTCGATGATTTCTGTTTCATCGCCAAGTAATCTCCCATCTTTTATTACACCGGGAGTTGTATAGTTGTGGTTTGTCATGGGGTAAGTCAGGTCTGATGGGACCGTATGTTGCCTGATTACAGCAATCTTACTGAGTCCATTCACAACTGTTGCCCGCTCCTGGGCGAAACCAGATGAAAGGAATCCGATGGTCAAAAGAAGAATAAAAACTTTTTTCATGTTGGTAAGTTTTTGGTGATTGATAAAAATGATTGTGAAGACAAAAGTACAAAAATATTAAAGGCTGTCTCAAAAGTCTTTCATTTGGATTTTCAACGTTTTTTGACCCTTGATCCCTAAAGTGAAAACGTTGAAAATCAGGCTCCCTTTAGGGACGGGGTACTCCTGATTTTCAACGGTTCGGGTTAAATCCAGACTTTTGAGACAGCCTCTTTTACTGTCAGGAAGTGTAAGTATTTACTTCACAACCATCTTCTTCGAAACCTTTTCGCTGCCGGTTGTAACGGTGTAGAAATATACGCCGGGTTTCAGTACTGATGCATCAAAGCTCAGATTGTGGCTGCCTTGCTGCAGGTTTATGGCAGGAATATCCACCACCTTCTGACCGGTTGCGTTTATAATTTCGAGGCCAACTAAAGCAGGTTTATCTAGAATAACATTGATTTGAGTGATTCCTGTTGCCGGGTTGGGATAATTCTGAGCTACCGATATGCTGTTGTTTTGCTCAGGGGAATCAATCCCAACAAGCCACCATAAACGGTTATGAATAATCCGGTTAATCACCGGGTCATGATCTCCGTCGAAAGCATAGATCCCCGGAATGTTATCAGCATTGTAAATCAGATTAAATGACCCACCTGGATCGGGTTTATCAGCCAGTACCGGATAAATACACTCATCGTATAAATGGAAGATATTGTCGGCATTCATGTCAAGAAAATCACCCCAGGTTTGTCCCAGATCATAGGATTGTCTCAGCCAGAGGTGCTTGTAGTTCATGGTACCGTCGGCAGTGACGAATGTTTCCGTGACGGATGAATAAACAAGCGCAATATAGTTGTCGTAGATGGCAATAGTTGGCATGCAGGAGATTCCAAGCGACCGGTACACATTGAAAGGCGTTTCGGCCGTTCCTTCAAAATCGAAGATAAATCCGCTGTTGTTCACATCCTGTGTCCACCCGATCAACATTCCCAATTCTTCAAGATTTTCGGGCATCATGGTGTGGTGTGGATTATCGGCTTCGGGGATTTGACCCATACTTTCGTTCCAGTAACCAATGCCATCAGTGTAAGGCCAGTAAGAATAGAAACCCGGATCGGGGGGCGCCGCAGCAAGCCTTGCAACACGGCCAACACCCCAAACTACGTGCACCATCCCGTTGTTGTCAATGGCCATGTTTGCTGAGTTATCGCAGGCATAAAGCGTATCGTCCATCAGCGTGGTGTTGAAATCAAAAAATGGGTAGGGATGTTCCCAAATAATGGTTTTTTCCCAGGTTTCTCCGTTATCCATTGATTTGAGAATAAACATATCCGACCAGGCGCTTCCATGCAGCATCACCACCATATCTCCTTTTGAGGCCAATGCGTAGTTGTCGGAACTGAAACTGGTATAAAAGTCTGATCCGAGGCCGTCAATCAGTTCAGCCTGGATATCCCAGGTTTGGCCGGCGTCAGATGAGCGGTAATAAAGCAAAGCGCCATCCTGTCCCAGGTAAGGGGTGCCGCCGTTACCACTGGGTGCCGTCATTACAAATACATGCACAATGTTGTTGTCGGGGCCGCTGGTGACCACTCTTGGCCAAAGCAATCCGGTAGATCCGGCCGGAGCAGGAGCAAATTCAGTTTGAGTCCATGCGCCGGTTCCCTTTGTTGCGCGGTAATTAACAATCATTGGCGCTGTTCCCGAAACGTGTGCCACCACGATTTCACCATTTGGACCAAGTGGGGCAATGGATGGCCAGCCGGTTCTTACTGTTTCAATACGAGCGGTGGGTTTTGGCCCCCATGAAATCCCATCAAAATAGTTGTAACCTGTTCCCCTGTCAGGAAATGCATTGTTGGTAGGGTTTTCCACGCCGCGAATGCAGGTAGCAGCCATAGTGCCATCTTCCCAAACCAGGAACCGGTTGGCAAGGCTTGAATTGCTCTGCAGGTCAAAAACTGTTTCGATAATCTCGGTTTCATCGCCAAGAAGTCTTGCGTCCTTCATTTTTCCGGGAGCAATGTAAATGGGATTGAGCATTGGGGGAGGGATGTCGGCAGGAACATCAAATTTCCTGGTTAGCGACATTTTGGTCAGTTCCTTGTCGGCAGGTATCCGGCTTTGGGAATAACCTGCAAAGAGGAATCCTAAAACAATTAACGATAAGAATAAATGCTTCATAGTAAAATGTTTAAATGGTTAGTAAATAATTTGAGGTGCGAAAATACAAAAAAGAAATGATGTTCATAAAGCAAAAAAGGCCTCTGCATTGCAGAAGCCTTTTTTTTATTTTGTGGAGTTCAATTACTTCACAATCATTTTGCGGGTAACTTTTTCGCCACCGGCATTAACTGTGTAAAAATAAACGCCTGAAGTGAATTGAGAAGCATCGAAAGTAATTTCGTTGATGCCGGCATTCATGTTTCTTGCCTGAATTTCATACACTTTTTGTCCGGTCATATTGAATACTTCAAAACCAACTGTTGAAGGCTGAGCGAGTTCAACTGAAACGCTTGTAGTTCCGGTAGTTGGGTTTGGAACACTCTGTGAAACATTGACTGATGAAACTTGCTGTGTTGGGTTTTCGATACCAACAGTGAAGCTCATCGAATTGTGGATTACCCGGTTGATTACAGGATCATGATCTTCGTCAAGATAGAGACCAGGAATGTTGTCAGCCTGATAAATCAGCTGGAATGCGCCATCCGGGTTGGTATTTGCAGCCATCACCGGGTAAATACACTCATCATAGAGGTGGAAAATATTATCACCCACAATGTTTTGGAAATCACCCCATGTTTGTCCCATGTCATAGGAGAAGCGAGCCCAGATATGTTTGTAGTTCTGGGTTCCGTCGGCGGTTACAAAAGTTTCGGTGGTTGAAGCATAGGCCAGTGCCATCATGTTACCGTTGATTGCAAGAGTTGGCATTGTGGAAATACCCAATGAACGGTAAGTGGCAAATTGCGGATCGCCGGTTCCTTCATAGTCAAAAATGAAACCGCTGTTGTTTACGTCCTGTGTCCAGCCAATCAACATACCAAGTGTTTCAAGGTATTCCGGCATCATGGTTTTATGCGGATTATCATTTTCAGGAATTTGTCCCATGCTTTCGTTCCAGTAACCAATACCATCAGTATAAGGCCAGTAGCTGTATGAACCTGGATCCGGAGGAGCAGCTGCAAGACGTGCAACCCGGCCGATTCCGAATACTACGTGAACCATACCATTGTCGTCAATGGCAAGATTACCTGAATTATCAACAGCATAAAGTGTATCATCCATCAAGGTAGTTTGCATATCAAAGAAAGGATAAGGATGTTCCCAGATCATGATTTTATCCCATGTTTCACCGTTATCCGTTGATTTCATTACAAACATGTCAATCCATGCGCTGGTCAATAACAAAGCAACCGTGTTACCTTTTGATGCTAAAACATAATCATCAGCACTGATATCAAGGTAAAAATCGGCGCCCATTCCTTCAAGATTCACGTGCTGGATGTCCCAGGTTGCGCCACCATCGGTTGAACGGTTGTACAACATGCAGCCATCCTGACCTAACCATGGTGTTCCGCCATTGGCTGATGGTGCAGTCAGACCGAACAGATGTACGTACTCGTTATTTGGTCCTGAGGTAGCCATTCTTGGCCATAAATATTGAGGAATAGCAGTTCCGGCAGGACCATTATAAGTTGTCTGTGTCCATGCACCGGTACCTTTTGTAGCACGGCTTGAAATCACCATAGGTGCAGTACCTGAAACGTGACCGCAAATAATTTCACCATCAGCGCCCCATTTTGCAATGGAAGGCCAGCCTGTTCTGGTAGTTTCAACTCTTGCTGTGGGTTTTGGTCCCCAGGTTGAGCCATTGAAATAGTTGTAACCTGTTCCCCTGTCAGGGAAAGCAAAGCCTGTTGGGTTCTCAACGCCGCGTGTACAAACAGCCGCCATTGTTCCGTCTTCCCATACAACAAACCTGTTACCAACAGTGGTGTTAGACTGCAGATCATACACCGTTTCGATAATTTCTGTTTCATCGCCAAGCAGCCTGGCATCTTTCATCAGACCAGGGGTGGTATAGGTCGAATTGACCATCGGCGGAACCGGATCAACAGGTACATTGTAGAACCTGGTTACTGACTTGTTAATTAACTCGTTTGATGCAGGAACAGCACGTTGCTGTGCAAACCCGATCAAAACAATGCTCATCGCGAAAACAATTAGTAATGCTTTTTTCATAGTTTTTAATGTTTAAATTAGATTTATAATGTTGATTACGTCGGCAAAAATAGAAAAATCAAATAACATTCAATGTTTTTATGACCAAAACTCAATATATTGAGTTTGAACATGGGCTTCCAGAAGATACCGGAAGCCCATGTTCTATACTCTTATTTAACAATCATCTTCCTGGTAATGGTCTCGCTGCCATTTGAAACGGAGTAAAAATATACACCTGAAGTAAGCCCTGAAGCATCAAACCTCAGATTGTGGCTACCGGCATTCACTGATTTTGCAGGTAGTTCAAATACTTTTTGGCCGGTCATGTTAAAAACTTCCACACTTACAGTAGCCGGATTTGTCACTTCAACAATGATGTCAGTTACCCCACTGGTTGGGTTGGGATAGCTTTGAGAAACTGTGAGTGCCCTCGCATCTGCCTGAGGTTCGTCAATCCCGATGGTGTAATCCATCTTATTGTGAATGATCAGGTTAATCAATGGTTCAACTTGCATATCGTCATCGATCAGGTACAATCCGGGTGAGTTGTCAGCATTATAGATCAGATGGAAGACTCCATCTTCAGTTGTATTTGCTGCTACAAGCGGCCACAGGCATTCATCATACAAATGAAAAATATTACCGGTCTGAAGATCAGTAAATCCACCCCAGGTCTGACCGAGGTCGTAAGAAAATCTGGTCCAAATATGCTTGTAGTTGTACATTCCATCTGCAGTGATAAATGTTTCGGTTGTTGACGAATAAGCCAATGCGATCATATTGCCATGAATAGCAATGGAAGGCATGGTAGAAATTCCCAGCGAACGGTAAACTGCGAAAGGTGTTTCAGCAGTACCTTCATAGTCAAAAACAAGACCGCTGTTATTTACATCCTGGGTCCAGCCAATCAACATTCCCAACGATTCAAGGTACTCTGGCATCATGGTGTGGTGAACATTTGGAGCATCAGGAATTTGTCCCATACTTTCGTTCCAGTAACCGATACCATCGGTAAAAGGCCAGTAGGAATAGCTCCCCGGTGCAGGCGGGGCAGCTGCCAGACGTGCAACACGTCCAAGACCGAATACAATGTGAACCATTCCATTGTCGTCGATGGCAAGATTTCCTGAATAGTCAACGGCATACAAGGTGTCGGGCATGAGGGTGGTGTTAAAGTCAAAAAATGGATAGGGATGCTCCCAGATCATAATTTTTTCCCAATTTTCTCCATTATCAGTGGATTTTAGTATGAACATATCGGCAAAAGCATCGGTGTAAAGCATGGCAACAGTATTGCCTTTTGATGCAAGCACATAAGCATCTGCCCTGATATCAGTGTAACTGTCAGATCCTAATCCGGGTAAAATCTCATCTTCAGGAAACCATGTTACACCGCCGTCTTCCGAGCGAGAGTAAAGCAATGCATTGTCCTGTCCCTGATAAAGATTGTATGAACTATAAAAAAGGTGAATGATCTCGTTGTTTTCGCCAGTTGTGGCCAAACGAGGCCAGGTTGGTTCAACGGTACCGCCAGGTCCGGGGTAATTAACGCGCTCCCATGCATCAACACCTTTATTTTCACGCTTGTAAATCGTTAGGATGTAAGGAGCACCCATAGTGTGAGCCACTACCATTTCTCCGTTTGGTCCCCAGGGAGCTATGCTTGGCCATCCGGTAGCCACATTCTCAATTCTGGCTGTAGGTTTGGGACCCCATGTGGATCCGTCGAAATAGTTGTAACCTGTACCTCTGTCACTCCAGTTGGATGAAATCATACCCCTGGTAGCAGTTGCAGCCATAGTTCCATCTTCCCAAACCCAAAAACGATTACCGATAGAAGAGTTTGTTTGAAGGTCATACGCTGTTTCCATGAGTTCGGTTTCCACCCCTGCCAGCGAAGCATCCTTCAATGATGGAGCAGTGGCAAAGTTGAAATTCACAATGGGTACCAATGGTTCCTTTAACTGCGAATATTTTCTCTCTACTGATTTGTTGGCCACCTCTTTTGAGAAAGGTACTCGTTTTTGCTGTGCAACACTCATTAGTGCAAAGCAAACTGTAAATGCTAAAAGTAAAATTTTCTTCATGACATCTTTGAATTTTAATGATTAAAATACTGATTTTTCAAATTTGGGCAAAGATAAAGAAAAATTGTAAGGCCAATTGAACAGCATAAAATTTCTACTTAGCACAAAAATAGTTTCATTTTTTGGTCAAACCATGTGTCAATCAAGTAAAAGGTTAGAAACATTAAGTTATCGGATTTAAAAAATCAATCATTAATTTATCGTGCTCAATTCTCTGTTTCAGCCCAGGCATCCGTCCTCTTTAAGGCTTCTTACTACAGTGTCTTTTATTTACATTTGTTCTTAAACCACATAATATCAATAATTTAGTATTTATTAAACTTATTAACAAACACAGCCCGACCGTTTGGTTTTGCCTAATTTTGCCCTCAGTTTAATTTTCATATTGATCAAACCATTTTGCGACAATGTATTTAATCTTCGATACCGAAACCACCGGCCTTCCCCGTGATCATAAAGCACCATTAACCGATTTCCTGAACTGGCCCCGGATGGTACAACTAGCCTGGCAAATTCATGATTTTGAAGGAATTCTGATTGAAACCGTGAATTTTATCATCCGTCCCGACGGGTTTACGATTCCTTTTAATGCGGAGAAGATTCACGGCATTTCGACGCAAATGGCCATGGAGCGTGGCACTCCTTTAGATGAAGTCCTTGGAAAATTTGAAGAGGCAGTTCAAAAATGCTCGCACATTGCCGGCCACAACATCGAATTTGACCTGAACATTGCCGGTTCTGAATTTCTGCGCAATGGACGCGCCAATCCCTTCGAAGGTAAAAATATTGTGGATTCAATGCATGAATCGGTGCAATATTGTGCACTTTCGGGTGGTCGGGGTGGGGGATTGAAATACCCGACATTGGAGGAACTGTACCAGAAATTGTTTAATGAGAAGTTTTCAGAAGCGCATAATGCGTCTGCCGATGTTGCTGCCACAGCCCGGTGCTTTCTCGAGTTGATCCGGATTGGGGTCATTGCCCAAAAACAACTCAAAATTGATGTGGAAATCATCAGTGCGTTCAAATCAAAAAACCCCGGAGAGATACAACCTTTCGCCCAGCAATCTGAAAGCAACAGGCGCCTGAGTGAGGAATTGGCCAAAATTGAGCAGTCGAAGCAGGATTCAGGGATAAATCAGGATAGTAGTAAAGGTACTGATGTGCAACATTTTACCCATTTGCATGTCCATTCCCATTTTTCGGTACTTGAAGCCACACCTGCACCTGAAAACTTGATTGCAAAAGCCATTTCATTCGGGATGCATGCCCTTGCATTGACCGATCATGGGAATCTCTTCGGGGCTTTTGGGTTTAATATGGAAGCCATTGAAAAAGGGATCAAACCGATCATTGGTTGTGAGTTTTTTATGGTTGAAGATCATACGAAACTCAAGTTTACCAAGGATAACCCCGATCGTCGTACCAACCAGGTGCTGCTTGCAAAGAACCTGAACGGTTACAGAAATCTCTCGAAGTTGTCTTCGATGGGCTGGATTGAAGGATATTACGACGAGCGCCCGAGAATCGACAAAGCGTTGCTTGTAAAGTATAAGGATGACCTGATTGCATTGTCAGGAGGGATTTACTCCGAAATCAATGACCTGATCCTTAATGTAGGCGAGCACCAGGCTGAAGAAGCTTTCCTATGGTGGAAAGAGCAATTCGGGGATGATTTTTATGTACAGATCAACCGGCACAACCTGCCAGAAGAAGACCGTGCAAATGCGGTTTTACTGCAGTTGGCAAGGAAACATGATGTAAAAATTGTGGCAGCCAACAATGTGTACTACATCGAAAAAGAAGATGCTGACCTGCATGACAGCCTTTTATGCATTAAAAATGGCGAATACCAGTCAACTCCGAAAGGCTGGGGGCGTGGCAGGCGGTATGGCTTTCCCAATGATGAATTTTACCTTAAGACCAAAGAAGAGATGCTTACACTCTTTGCCGATCATCCCGAAGCGTTGAGCAACACACAGGAAATCGTGGATAAGGTGGAAACTTACAAACTAAGCCGCGACGCCATGATGCCGCACTTTACCCTTCCCGAAGGTTTTGATGATCCTAACGACTACCTCCGACACATCACTTACCGTGGCGCCGGAGAGTTATATCACGACATTACCGGTGACATCAGAGAAAGGATAGAATACGAGTTAGTAACGATAAAAAAAATGGGCTATCCGGACTATTTTCTCATAGTTGAGGATCTCCTTCGTGAAGCGAGAAAAATGGGTGTCTGGGTTGGGCCGGGACGAGGTTCTGCTGCCGGTTCTGTCGTGGCCTATTGCCTGCGCATTACCAACATAGACCCCCTGGAATATGGATTATTATTCGAGCGCTTTCTCAATCCCGATCGTATTTCACTGCCCGATATTGATATCGATTTTGATGAAGATGGCAGAGACAGGATTTTAAAATGGGTAGCTGATAAATACGGTCATCAGCGCGTAGCGCACATTATCACTTTCGGAAAAATGGCGCCAAAGATGGCTATTCGTGATGTAGCCAGGGTAAAGCAACTTCCGTTGCACGAAGCCAACCGTCTTTCAAAAATGATTCCTGCAAAACCCGGGGTAACCTTCCCGGATGCTTATAAACTTGTTAAAGAACTTGGCCAGGAAAAGAATTCAGCCAATCCTTTGATTAAAAATACACTCAACGTTGCCGAAAAACTCGAAGGAACAGTGAGAAACATAGGTACACATGCGTGCGGAATCATCATCAGTAAAGACGACCTGACGGAACACATCCCGGTGAGTATTGCAAAAGATACTGACCTGCTGGTTACCCAGTTCGACGGCATTCATGCAGAAAAAGCCGGTATGCTGAAAATGGATTTCCTCGGATTAAAAACCCTTTCGATCATCAAAGATGCGGTGGAACTCATCAAAAAATCCCGCGGAATTGATATCGATATCGACGCTATACCACACGATGATGAGGCGACATACAACCTTTACAGCCGGGGCGACACAACAGCCATTTTTCAGTTTGAGTCGGACGGAATGAAGAAAAACCTGCGCAAACTCAAGCCCAACCGGTTTGAAGACCTGATTGCCATGAATGCCCTATACCGTCCGGGACCTATGGAGTATATCCCAAACTACATCGCCCGGAAGCATGGTAAAGAAAAGGTGGAATACGACATTCCGGAAATGGAAGATATTTTGAAAGAGACTTACGGGATCACCATTTACCAGGAACAGGTGATGAAGCTTTCGCAGGTACTGGCTAACTTTAGCGGTGGTGATGCCGATAACCTGAGGAAAGCCATGGGGAAGAAAATCGAAAAAATGCTGAAGGATTTGAAACCCAAATTTATGACCGGCGCCAAAAGCAACAATCATAATCCTGATAAGCTGAAGAAAATCTGGGATGACTGGCTGAAATTTGCCAATTATGCATTCAATAAATCCCACGCCACCTGCTATGCTTACCTCTCTTACCGCATGGCCTATCTTAAAGCCAACTACCCGGCTGAGTTCATGGCAGCTGTGCTTAGCCGCAACCTGAGCGACATCACCAAGATTACTTTTTTCATTGATGAAGTCAAGCAGATGGGTATCAATGTGTTGAAGCCGGATGTGAATGAGTCGGATTTAAAATTTATCGTCAATAAAAGAGGCGACATCCGTTTCGGAATGGGCGCCATAAAGGGCATGGGCACATCAGTAGCCGAGGCCATCATCGACGAACGCAACGCGAATGGACCTTTCAGCAGCATTTTCGATTTCGCACAGCGCATTAACCTTAAGGTGGTAAACAAACGTAGTTTTGAGGCGCTCGCTATGGCCGGCGCCTTCGACTCGTTCGAAAACCTGCACCGTGCACAACTGTTTCATCGCGACAATACCGAAGATTCGATTTTTATCGAGAAACTGATCCGCTACGCCCAGAAGTTCCAGGAACAGAAAAATTCCCCCCAGGTGTCCCTTTTTGGCGAAATGACAGAAATCACGATCGAAGATCCAAAGTTGCCCGAGTCTAAGCCCTGGTCAAACATCGAGCAGCTAAAAAATGAAAAAGAGGTCACCGGCTTTTACATCACCGGCCATCCACTGGATGATTATAAACTGGAGATGAAGCATTTTACGAATTGTACCATTGCCGATTTTAAAGAAAACCTGCAAAAGTATTCTGGCAGGGCACTCGCCTTTGGCGGTATGGTGATATCCACCTCTCACCGGGTAACCAAGGAAGGTAAACCCTGGGGACTGTTCACGATCGAGGATTTTGACAGCACATACGAAATCAGGCTCTTTTCGGAAGATTATCTCAAATATAAAAACTACCTGATGGACGGGTTCTTCCTGCTCATCTCTGCACAAATCCAAAAGAGATACAAAGCCGATGATGAATTCGAATTAAGAATCATTGACCTCCAGCTACTTCAGGATGTTATCGAGAAACGTGTAAAAAACATTAAACTTCTGATCAATATTGAAGATCTCAACCCTGATCTGGTTGACAGCATTTTCGACCAGGCCGGAAAACATAAAGGAAATTGCAAGCTTCATTTTCAGGTGATAGATGCTGCTGAAAAATTGCGGTTGAACTTCAACAATGGGGCGATAAGTGTGAGCCCCGCAACCTTCCTGAAGTGGATAGCGAAAACAAGCGATGTGGATTATGTGTTGGAGAAATAATTCGGGTCAACAAAAATCCCCCTGATGTTAAAATTCACTTTCAGGGTGTTTTTTCGCAATCACTAATAAGACCTGCCAGAAAACCCCCTGAATTTGATTTTCAACATGAAGCGTTTTCTGGCAGGTACTAATTAAGAAAATTCACTTCCGAAAACAATGGCTTCGTAAATATAAATCTCGGCATTTTTCCATCCATCCCATCCAATATGAGCTTTGTCGCGTGCACAATGACCCAGAAATTCCTCGCGGCTCCAGTTGTTTTTGGCAGCCACCTGGGGTAAAAAAGTTCCGCTATTGAAGCCTTTTTTGATGTAAATACCGTGCTTCCCTGGTTCAATTTTACCAATGGAATCAATTTTTTCTAAAGGTGTTAACACCGAAAGTTCTATTGCCAGTTGGTCAAGTTCATCCATTGTGACCGGATGAAATCTGGAATCGCCGGTGGCAGCAGAAACAGCCATCTCTTCCACTAATTTAAAAAGCGGTTCTTTACCGTCAAAACGCCCAATGCATCCACGCAACGCTCCATCAACATACACTGAAACAAAAACCCCTAGTTCAGCTAACAGGGCTTTTGAAAGATTTTTTGGCTCAATTTGTAAAATTTCAGTAACGCCAACCTTGCTTTTAATTGCATTCATGGCGAATGAGATCAGGCTGTTTTTGTCCTCATCTGAGAATAGAATTTCGGTATTGCTCAGCTTTTCATTTTCATAAACCGCCATGGCCCAGTACCCCACCACGTGATCCATACTACCATAGCGGGAATCACCGGAATTTTTGTAATCAATCGGTTTTATCACAATGGAAGAATTATGCTCTGTAATGTACAGCAAAGTCAGCATAGATGACCATCCGCACATAGCTGTCGAGAGGCCGTGAATATTCCTGCTTTCGATCTTTTTGATGGTTTCAAGAAAATTTTCAGCGGAGTTTAAGGCAATAGCTTCTGCGGTCATCCTATCGACCTCCATGGCTTGTTCATACGCGGGGTAATGTGAAAAATCGCTGCTGATTACAAAAAGATTTCCTGGGTTAAAAAACGGTTTCAGTGTTTCAGAAATCTTTTGAATGGTGGCTATTGACTGGGTTGCAATGATAATTGGAACAATCCGGAAATCGGATTCCAGGTGGTATTGTAAAAACGGCAACTGCACTTCGAGGCCATGCTCTTTGGTGTGGGCTTCAGGTCGAAACTCAAACACATCAGAGGTTTTGATGAATTGGTTGGCCAGTTCAAGATCAACCCTGACCTTGCCGAGTGGAGTGACATAATCACCCTGGTTGTAAACAGAAGCGCCATCAAACCATGTCCTGTGGCTGGAGCCAATTAAAAAGATCCGGTCATATTTCGCTCCGGGTTCTATTTGATTATAAGCTGTAGCTGCAACCTGGCCTGAAAACACATAACCGGCATGAGGTGAAACCAGCGCCAGAATCTTTCCCTGCTTTCGTGGTAAGGCAAGGGCAAACATTTTTTTTAGCTCAGCATTAAGTTCGCCAGCATTGCCAGGATAAAACTGTCCGGCGACACATGGCTGCCTGTCAGTGAATCCTGAATCATCAGAGGAGTTGCCTTCTTTTCCCGAAAAAAATTTATTTAACATAACGTTTCAATCAGGGGATAAAGAAATTTTTACCCTGAGAGCAAATGTACTCATTTTTGGGGAAGAAAAACTTACTTTTGTTAATGAAAGTGGTGGAGAAACTTTTAGTATTTTATTTTCCAATTTCTTGTTTTTTTGGCAGAATATTTCGCGCAAAGTTCGCAAAGCTTGGTTATTCAAAGCACGCAAAGAATTGCAACTTTGCGGTGTTTGCGTGTTTTAGCTTAGCGGTGTTTGCGTGAAACTTTTCTGGTTTATCCAGTTTAGGGATTTAATTCAAAGATCCACAAACCTGAAACCAATGGGTTTTACTTGCTCCCTTCGCCGGTTTCAGCAGGTTTTCTTTTTTTGAACATGTCCGAGATCAGGTAGCCGACCAATGCTCCCCATAAAATGGTCAGGTAAGGATTGGAAGTAAGGGGGCACCCGCCTGTGGTGCAAACCACCTGGGTATAATAAATGTAACCCCCTATTGCTCCGGATAGAATGCCAATCAGGGTGGAGAGCGGAATATATTTGAAAATCCCGGAATTTAACCGGCTGTTTTTATTCGATGTTTGATCAGTCATTGTTGATTTTGTCGTTGGCAAGTTGTTTTTCGAGTTGAATTATAAGTTGTTCTTTGTTCTGCAATCCAATGAAGCGGCGAACTTCTTTTCCATTTACAAAGAGAATCAGCGTGGGAAGATTTCTTACTCCGTGAGTTGCGGCAATTACTTTATTGTCATCAACATTAACAGAAGCAAAATTCAAAAGATAGTCATACTGGATGCTTAATTCCTCGAGCATCCGGTGCTGCGGTTTACATGGATGACACCATTCAGCCCAGAAGTCCACCAGAACGGTTTTAGACTCCAGAAAGGAATTAAAATTTGTGAAGTTTAAGGCGATCATTTTACTGCTTGTCATGTTCAAGTAACAATATTGTCGGGAAGATGTTTTCTTTTCGAGTGAAAATAAATCACTTTAGTCTCACTATTGTTGCGCCACTTCCGCCTCGTTCAACATGCTCGTCTTCGAACAGTACAACTTCGGTGATTGCTCTGAGGTTTTCACGGACGATCTTGCGCAATATGCCATCGCCCTTGCCATGTATGATTTTTACCTCTTTCACATTGAGCAGCATGGCTTCATCAATGTACTTATTCAGGTCTGATGCTGCTTCCTCACCGCGCATACCCCTAACATCCAATGTCAGACTGAAGTTAGCCATCCTCGAATTGATGTCGCTCATAATATGATTCTGGCTGCTCCTGCGGATCATCACCTTTTGGTAATACTCTTCCTCACCCACATTTACGACCTTCGACGCCGGTACACGCATTTTGATGCTTCCAAAACTCACCACTACGTCATTGCCTGAAATCTCCATCACCTCGCCCACTGTTTCCTGCGGTGGGATGCGCACCCGGTTTCCAACAAAAATTTTTGTTTCGGCTTGCACGGGCTTGTCGATATTAGGCTTTGGTTTGGCTTGAGGCTGTTTTATTTCCGGGTTAGATTTGAAGGTTGCCACGATATGAGTAGCTTCAGTTTTCATTTTCTCACGCAGTTGTTTTGTTTTCTCTTTTTCGGCCTGCGCCTCCCTGATCTCCCTAATGGTGTTTTCGACCAGCCTGTTGCTTTCTTCGATGATCCTCACAGCCTCTGATTTGGCATC
Organism: Bacteroidales bacterium; assembly: GCA_014860585.1. Classification (NCBI taxonomy): domain Bacteria; kingdom Pseudomonadati; phylum Bacteroidota; class Bacteroidia; order Bacteroidales; species Bacteroidales bacterium. The sequence goes on from JACZJL010000085.1 coordinate 30,900, forward strand.
CCTGAGCACTTTGTCTTTTGAGTCCTGTACTTTAATGATCAGTTGATCATATTTCATGGTGAGTTCTTCCAGCTTTCTTTCTGTGTCAGTCAGTTTTCGCTGCTTTTCGATGAGTTCTTTCTTTTCCAGTTCCAGCTGTTGCAACTGCTGGTCAAACCTGATCTGGGCTTTTCCCACTTTTTTCTCGGCATTTCGAAGAATGTACCAGGGGAAACCGGTTTTTTTTGCAATTTCGAAAGCAAACGAACTTCCCGGATTCCCAATCTGGAGTCTGAATAACGGTCTCATTTCCCGCGTATCGAAAAGCATGGCGCCGTTGATCAGTCCCGGTGTTCTTCCTGCCAGTTGTTTGAGGTTTCCGTAGTGTGTCGTCACTACGCCAAAGGCTTCTTTCTGGTTCAAATGTTCGAGGACTGCTTCAGCAATGGCGCCTCCAAGTTGTGGCTCCGTTCCTGTTCCAAACTCGTCGATCAGGAAAAGACTCTGTTTGCCGGCTTTTAGAGACAAATGTTTCATGTTTCGCAGATGAGAAGTGTAAGTACTTAGGTCATCCTCGATGGATTGTTCATCGCCAATGTCAATGAAAATATCTTTGAAAATGCCGGTTTCAGAGTTTTCGTTCACTGGGATCAACAGCCCGCACTGGAGCATATATTGCAGAAGGCCGACCGTTTTGAGACAAACTGATTTACCACCGGCATTTGGCCCTGAGATCACCAGGATGCGGTCATCAGAATCAAGTGAAATATCCAGTGGCTCTACACTTTTTTTTTGTTTTTGATGAACCAGGAAAAGTAACGGGTGAATGGCCTGTTGCCATTGGATCAGCGTTGTTTCGTTCATGAGCGGCTTCACAGCGTTTATTTTAATGGCCATCGCTGCTTTTGCCCTTATAAAATCAACAAGGCCGAGAAAGTGGTAACACTCAATCAAAACATCCAGTTGGTCTCTGATTTTATCGGTAAATGCAGTCAAAATGCGGATAATCTCCCTTTTTTCTGCATTTTGCAATTCGAGAATTTCGTTATTGGCTTCGAGTGCTTCAGCAGGTTCAATGAATACCGTTTGGCCGGTAGATGACTCGTCGTGTATAAAACCCCTGATCCTGCGCTTGTTGGAAGCCGGTACAGGAATCACCAACCTGCCGTTCCTGATCGTCACTTCGTCGTTGGGGTTGATCCATCCGCTTTTGCGGGCCTGCAACAAAACCTGCCTTACTGCTTTATCAATTTCTCCGGTAAGTTTTATCAGCCTTTTCCTGATTTCGCGTAACTTCTCCGAAGCCGTGTCTTTTATGTTCCCTTTTTCATCAATAATCCGCCCTATTGCACGCATGATATCACGATCAACAGCCAGATCACCGGTGACGGCTCTTAATAATGGATAATTTTCGATGTTGAGTGATTTAAGGTAAGTAAGGACCTCATTCAGGGTTTCAAGCGAGCTTTTCAAATCGAATAACTGTTCCTGAAAAATATAAGTGCCGGGGAGCTTGATACGATGCAATTCAGGGACAAGGTTGAAGTAATTCTGCGCAGGGAAAGGATTTTCATATTTAAGGATTCTGAGGAATTCGGCAGCTTGTCCGACTTTCCGCTCAATCTGGCTGAAATTGGCATCAAATCTCATTTTATCGGCATATTCCCTCCCCATCTCACTTACACAGTGATCTTTGAGCAAATGGCGGATTTGATCAAAACCTATTTTCTCTTCAAAATTGTGTGGGAATATCACGTTAATTTTTTTGGCAAAATTAGGAAAATGAAAGAACGGCGGCTGCAGACCTATCAAAATCGGTTTATCAATGCGCAAAAATTTATCATCTTTGCCCGGATTCATAACTTTTTAAAAAGGCTGAAATAATCACAGCGACCTCCTGGAATTGTTCCTGTTATACATCTACCGGAGATCTCTTTAAACCAAACATTTATCAACCAAATATTCAAGATCAATTGCAGTACAAAGAAATTGAGATCAAGCTGCCGACAAAGTTTACTGCGCAGGATTTGCGCAAAGTCATCAGCAAAAAACTGCATGTAAAGCAGTTCAACTACGAAATTCTGCTTCAAAGCCTTGATGCACGTCATAAACCTGATGTTTATTGGGTGCTTAGGGTCAGAGTGATGTCGAAAGAGATTAATGGGGAAAGCTACAATAGCGATCCGGGGTTGGTTATTCCTTATCGGAAGCGCGATCGGAAGGTGATTATTGTTGGCAGCGGACCGGCAGGTTTTTTTGCAGGTTTCGTCTTGCAAAAGGCTGGATTTAAGGTGACCATTTTAGAAAAGGGACCGAAGGTAGGACAGCGGTATCAGGACATCATCTCCTTTGAATCGGGAGGTGAATTTAAAGACAATTCAAATTATTGTCATGGCGAGGGTGGCGCCGGAACTTTTTCCGATGGGAAACTGACCTCCAGAACCAAAGGAATTGCCATCGAAAAGCAATTTATTTTTGATAGTTATGCCCATGCAGGTGCACCGGAGGAAATCCGTTACCTGGCCAAACCACACATCGGTAGCGATAGACTCCGGATAGTCATCCCCAACCTTCGGAAACAGTTTGAAAGCCTCGGTGGTAAAATGCTGTTTGAAACTGAAGTTTCATGCCTTGTTATCAAGGATAAAAAATGCCGGGCCGTTGTTGCGGGAAACGATGAAATCCTTTGCGACATGCTCATTCTGGCGCCCGGACATTCATCTTATAAAACGTACCGCATGTTGCATCAACATGGAATCCTTTTCCGCTCAAAGCCTTTTGCCATAGGAGTCAGGGTTGAACATCCACAGGAGTTGATCAACACTTCACAGTGGAATACAGCAACGCTTCCGGGGCTGAAAGCCGCCGAATATAAACTTACGCATACTGCTTCTTCGGGGCTTCCTGTGTACTCATTCTGCATGTGCCCGGGAGGTAAAGTCATCCCCTCAGCCCCCGCTGACATGCAGAACATTGTGAACGGCGTTTCCGATTACGCGCGCAACTCGACCTTTGCCAACTCAGCCATTGTTGCAGGTATTGACCTGAACAAAATATTGGGAAAGGACGTTGGTTTTGTTGAAGCACTTGCATGGCTCGAAAATCTTGAAAAAAGAGTGTTCGACCTCACCGGCTCATACAAAATCCCAGGGCAAAGGATAGCAGACTTTCTTGGACAAAAAATTTCCTCATCAATTCCATCAAACAGTTACCCTTTCGAGGTTTTTCCGTACAATTTTGAAGATCTTTTCCCGGTAGCGATCACCCGTAGCCTCAGAGAGGGTATGACTGATTTTTCCAGAAAGATCAAAGGTTTTGAGTCCGGCCTGATGATGGGGCTGGAAAGTAAAACATCTTCACCCGTTCAGGTTATCCGTAATGAGCATCGCCGGTGTGAGGGCTTCGACAATATCTTTATTGTTGGCGAAGGCAGCGGATATGCTGGCGGCATCACCAGTTCAGCGGTTGATGGCGTGAAACTGGGGATTGATTTGACCAATGGATAGTTACTCGTTGCTTATTAATTCCGTCAATAATGAATCATTAACGCTTTCCGACGGTTTATTCCTCACGATTTTACTCAAAATTAAAAATTTTATTCAGCAATAGATTACTGAATATAGGAGCTTCTTCTTAGTTGGAGTCATCACAGGCTTTCATTTTTATGGACATTTGGCCATATCTTATTCAGTTGGAAAAATTCCGTATTCATCAAAAATTAAAATATTTTGATGCTTTTTTTAAAATAAAATCATACTTTTGGGGCATGATTATTTTAGTATTTTCAATTGATCATAAATAATGAAAACGATACTTGAGAAGCGGGAGTTTATCCGGTCTGTAAAAACAGCAGCAAAGGATGATTTCCTTTTTGAACTGATGCATAGTAATGACAGATTGCTCATGCGGTTTGAAGAATTTGTAAAGAGTTTCGACCCCGGCACCAACCATGTAAGACGAGAGTTGAACGTGATTTCATTCGAAGACGAATTACAGCAGGCATACGAAGCCTTTAAGGAGGGTCTTGAAGAGCTCGATTTTGAGCACCTTAGCCTTGAAAAATGGCGTAGTGAACCTGGAGAATATCTTGATGACCATGAAGTAAAAAAGGAAGTTGCAAAAAGTTTAGCATTCGATTATTTCGAAGCCTGGCGTATGGACATCATGACCGAAATCAGTTCAGGCTATCATTACCAGGGTTTGGCAATGATTGCAGGAATGATGGCTGGAGCGCTGGAAGCCAGGATTCATGATCCACACCTTAATTTGGGCGATCCTCCCAATCTTGTATTTATCGAATGGATTGAAAAAGAACTTGATAAACTGATTAAAGATGGTTTTGAAGATTTACCAGCTGAAGATTCCGATATTTTAACCATTTCTGAGAGTCTCTTTCAGTTTGCCAAAAATCATAGTATTGGCCTTCTAAAGCACCTGCCTCAATTTTATGACACACTGGTAAAGACTCCGGAACTGGCCAAGTCGTTGATAGCCAGTCTGGATGAAAATTCCATACCGCTTCAGATTATCCCAAAACTTGCAGATCTGCTCACTACAAAAACAGGTGATGAGCAAATTTGGCTCAACTTTGCCGAGACTATTTTCCCGGATGATTTTGACCTGGCCAAAGAACTGCTCGATTATTATTACAACCGAATCCCAGAAGATTTTGAGCATATGGCCATGATTGCCTTCAAACATCATGGATTGGTTTTGGCGGATTATTTAGCCGGCAAGATGAAAGAGGGAAGTCCGCTCTTTTGCAGTTATCAGCTTGCAAGGGCAGGATTTGAATGCTCCATATCTATTTACGAGCAGGCAAGAAAATACATCTCGCGCAACGAAGGGATTGCTTTTGCGAAAGAGCATCCGGATTTTGAATTTAAACTGGGAATTCTGACCAAAGAAGAAGCCTGGGACGATATTCTTCTGATGGCTAAATCAAAGCAGGCTGCTGATCAGCTCAACGACTTACTTCCTCCAATTATGAAACACTTCCCCGATGATTGTCTTGCTATTATCGAAAGCAATGCAGCACATTCATTCAAGCATCATCGCAACCGTGATGGATACAGCAGATTGGTGGGATTTTTAAAACTTGGAACTGAGATCCCCGGGAAAGACGAAGAGATAAAAACGCTCATTAATTATTATGTCAACATTTCGCCACGATTGCCCGCGTTAAAGGACGAACTTAGAAACTACGGGTTTTTGGTCAATGAATCAGAAAAACCTACCTGATGGTCTTCAGGCACAGGATATGCGATGTTACACCTATTGCAACCACGATCAGCAGCAACCTGACCCATACAAGATCGACTACCCAAAAAGCAGAAAATAAAATCGTAGCCCAAAGAAGGGCTATAGACCCGATTTTTACTTTCATCGGCACACCTCTTTTTTCGCGGTAATCCCTGATATATTTTCCAAAATAACGGTGATAAATCAGCCACTTGTAAAGCCGCTGTGAACTTCGGGCAAAAAGATAAGCTGATAAAAGCAGAAACGGTGTGGTGGGCAGCATTGGAACAGGTATCCCGATCAGCCCGAGTGCCAGAGAAACAACACCACCAGTAACCAGCAGTGCTTTTTTGAACGGATTTATCCGGTCGATTTCATCAGTCCGAAGATTTTCGATGCGCTTATTTTTATCTCTGCAAAAAATCATATTGGCGGCAAATTAAAAACAAATAATGATCATTCGATTTTATTTATTTTTGGCAAAAAAAATCAGGTCTCTAGGACACAAAGAAACAAAGAGTTATATTCAGAGCCATAGCGTCTTCGTGGTAAATTAAAATCAAGGTTTAATGGAAAACAAAATTTCTGTAATGGTATTGGGGTTTCTTTTTCTGACCATTTCGGCGCAACCTCAAATTCTGTCCTATAGCCGTGTTACCTCAGGATTTAATGTTCCAACTTTTGAGGGAGGCCGCAGCGATTTCCATTTCTGCGACATCAATGAGGACGGGCATGTTGATATTATTTCCATTGGCGATCACGGAAATCCAAACATCGGCTCTACCCAGGAAGGACTGTTGATATGGTTCAACCAGGGTGACGGCAGTTTTCAGAACTTTATGACCGGCTATTTCGGCTATGGCGGCATTGTAGCCGGTGATGTGAATAACGACGGCTTCAAAGATATTGGGTTTGGAATGCACCATAATTATTCCACTACCAGCTTTGGTGATCAACTGATCGAAGTAGCTTTGGGCGATGGTACCGGTCAGGGTTGGACACCCTGGGATGTTGGATTGGCTACAAACGGCGAAACATGGGGCATGTTCGGGACTGATTTTGGGGATGTAAATAACGATGGCTTCCTCGACCTGGTCAGCATTTCGTTCGGTTCAGGAGCGGGAATGCACGTTTACATCAATCAGGCCAATGGCGCCTGGATTCCCAGTTTCGGATTTCTTGGAAACAATTCTGATCAACTTGTTCAATTTTGCGACATCAACAATGATGGTTTTATGGATATTATTGCCGGTCACGCGCAGGGAACAGCTTATTTTGGAGACGGTTCCGGAAGTTTTGTAAAAAACGATACCGGACTACCTGCTGTGGGAGAATTTTCGCCAAGATACGGGATTGCAGTGGGCGATGTAAATAATAATGGCGGCAGCGGGTTTGCCTATGTTACCAGTGGTGGCGGTATTAAAGTTTTTGAGTGGGACAATGATGACAACATCTGGACTGATTATTCCGGTAATTTACCGACTGCAGGAAGTTACGATCTTGCCCAGCTTTACGATATGAATGCCGATGGATTTATGGATGTGATGGCTTATGGCGGACGAACTTTCCAACTGTGGTTAGGGAATGGCGTAGGCAACTGGATCGCAGATGCAACTTTTCAGACCGACAATACACCCGGCTCTGCCAAAGCCTTCAGGGTTGGCGGTGATTTGAATAAAAACGGGCATGGCGATATTGTGCTTCTTACCCAGGAAGGAACATGGATCAACTACAAAAACTACCTCTATGTTTATGCCGAAAATGACACACCCGAAAACGTCTGGATAAGATCACTTTACCCGAAAGGAAATGAAAATTTTTATCCCGGATCGGTCCGGTTTATTCGATGGGCATCTGCGATTCCAAACGGGGATTCTTCGTCAGTTAAGGTCGAAATTTCTATTTTCGGACCTACCGGACCCTGGTGGCTTGTGGCCGATAATCTTCCCAATAATGGCAAATACCAATGGACGGTTCCAAACTACGGCTCTGATGAGTGTTATCTAAAACTTACTGTCAGTGATGGTATTGAAGAAATGTCCTCCGTTATCGATGCTCCTTTCATCATTATTGGAGAGCCAACAGCAGTATCCAAAAAACCAGTTTCATTTGATGCAGCGGTTTACCCAAACCCGGGAAATCAAATCCTGATGATCAATACCATTCAGCCGGTTAAGCAATTTGTGCTGATGAATAGCCTTGGGCAAACAGTTCTTGACATTGAAAATCCACCAGTTACTTTGAATGTTTCTGCCCTTCCTCCCGGGTTGTATTTTTATAAAATTCAGATGAATAATGGCAATTCGCTTAATGGGAAATGGGTGAAAAGCAAAGTATCAAATTAGCGCATGGAAAAATGAAAACTTACTCCTTCACCTGTTTGTTCATCACAGCATTATTGCTGCATGGAGTTCTCTTTGGGCAAAAAACACTTTCTTACAGCAGGGTCACCAATGGCCTTGGAATTCCCGAATTTGAAGAGGGAAGAACTGATTTTGCACTGGATGACATCAATATGGATGGACATCTCGATTTACTTTCTGTTGGCGATCACGGTTCGCCGTTTTTCAACTCCGACCAGCATGGCATTATGGTTTGGTTTGGTGATGGACAGGGCAATTTTCAGAATTTTTCGAACGGACAATTTGGCTATGGGGGTATTGCCGTTGGAGATGTGAACAACGATGGATATAAAGATGTCGGTTATGGCGTGCATCACAACTATTCGGGAACGAACTGGGGAGACCAGCTGATAGAGGTTGTCCTGGGCGATGGCACGGGAATGAACTGGACGTCATGGGATGAAGGGCTGGCGACCAATGGAGAAACCTGGGGCATGTTTGGAACGGCTTTCGCCGATTTTAACAATAACAGCCTTCTCGATCTGGTAAGTATTTCCTTTGGCTGTTGTTCCGGATTGCAGGTTTATTTGAACCAGTCGGACGGAACATGGGTAAATTCCTTTGGATTTCTTAATGGCAATACTTCCCTGCTTGTCAGGGTATTCGACATAAATAAAGATGGGTTTATGGACATCATCAGCGGGCACCAGTACGGTACGGTATATTTTGGCGATGGAACGGGCAATTTCATCAATAATGACAGCGGTTTGCCGGGAGCCGGAAATACAGCCAGGGCCGGATTTGATGTGGCCTATTTAAACCCTGAAGCGTTAACCGGTATTTCATTTACCAACTCTTCCGGTGGTGTTTTTGTCTATTCATGGAATCATGGGTCTTCAGGCTGGCAAAACTTGTCAGGTACTCTCCCGGCTTCCGGAACTTATCAGATGACCCAACTTTGTGATATGAACAGTGACGGTTTTGCCGATGTGATGGCTTTCGGTAACCGGAACTTCAAACTTTGGCTTGGCGATGGCGCCGGAAACTGGACTCCCGATGCTACTTTCATGACCGACGGAAACCCGGGATTAGGAAGAGCAATGAGAACCGGCGGCGACTTTGACAATAACGGCTACGCTGACCTTGTGATTCTTGCGCAGGAATTGTCGGGAGGGTGGATTCAGTTTGATAAAAACTTCCTTTACGTTTATTTCGAAAATAATCCGGCTGAATCGTTGTGGATAAAAGCGGTTTACCCATTAGGTTCCGAAACGTTCTATCCCGGTTCGGTGCGTTTTGTTGAGTGGCGATCGGCTGTGCCGGGGAATGTTTTTTCGACTGTAAAAATCGAAATTTCAGCACTCGGACCAGATGGTCCCTGGTGGCTGGTGGCTGAAAATCTCCCCAACAATGGCAAACATCAATGGATAGTACCCGATTATGGATCGGAAGATTGTTATTTGCGGTTTACAGTTAACACTGACGATGAATCGGCTTCAACAATCACAACAACCCCATTCCACATTCCTGGCGAGCCAACTGCCGTAAAATTAGCAAACAAAAAAAATCAGGTAACTGTTTATCCCAACCCCGGTAGCGATTTCATTTCAATAAGCTGTAAAGATCCAGTTTTTAACCTGACTTTAATAGACATTCACGGGCGCATTGTGCTTGAATTAACCGACCCTAATCTGCAGGTTAATGTAAGTGGGTTGTCACCGGGGATTTATTATTTTGATGCAAAATTGGCGGATAAAAGCAGGGTGCGCGGGAAATGGATAAAGTATTAAAGCTTGCTTTCCGGCCGTTCTTTTTCAAGGCTTGCCAGCGCTAATTTAATTTCTCCCCAGGAAAAATTTGCACCAAGTTTCTCTTTAATCGGTGTAAGTTGACCCTCCTCAAACTCTGAAGCCGCCTTCAGTATTTCAGCCACTTTCTCCGCATCAACCAACTTTGAGATGTCAACCAACCCTTGTTGAACAAAAGGAACCAGGTGGCCTTCGATGGTTGACACGGCCAGCGAACGTTCTTTTGCAATTTCCGTAATTGTTTTGCCCTCAAGAAACATGCTATAAGTAATTACGCGGGTGCCTTGCTTCCGTTCTTTTTCATCTCTCCTTTTCTTTTTGCCCTGATTTGTCCGGATTTCTTCAGCCATCTTCTTTCGTTCACCATAAATCGCATCACCTTTCACTTCATCCTTCTTCAATTCAGTGTTGTCGATCGCTGATCTGATAATGGCTTCGGCTTTGTGGATGTAATACATCTGGCGTAGAAACATCATTTCCAGCTCCATCAGTTCATTCAGGTAGGCTTTGATCTTTTTCTCCGATTTTACGGCTACTTTTTGCTCGAAAACTTTTTTTGTAAAATCCCTGAATATCGGATCAAAATAATTTCTGGCAGCGCCCACCCGTGCATGAAGCGTTGCCAATCCCTGCTGATCGGTCTGCTGAATCAACCGGGTGACCTGTGTCACAAATTTATCGGCCACTTCTGCCACCTCCCTGAACGACTTGAGAAGGTTGGATGCCCAGGTCTTATACTTTTGTTTTGCCGACTTACTTTCGTCTTTATCATAGCTTTGGAGATGATAGTACAGATTGCGCTGCAGTTCCGAAAAGTCAAAGGTTTTCAACACATTATTCAAAGTATAGGCTTTAGTATCTGCTTGCAAATGATCTCTTACTGAAGAGATGTCCGGTTTGTTTTCGGCATATGCGATCACAATTTGATCGGTTCGGAGATGGTTATGAGTGAGCGGAGCAGCCAGAACCAGCCCATTGAGAGCCCGCAGCCGGGACAGTGCAACATAAATTTGCCCGGGAGCAAAGGCGCCTGAAAGATCAAGAATCGCCTTTTCAAAGGTGAGCCCCTGGCTTTTGTGCACGGTAACCGCCCAGGCAAGTCTCAGCGGATAGTGGGAAAAAGTACCTGTTACCTCTTCCATGATTTCGCCGGTATCCTCGTTGAGTTCATAGGATTTATTTTCCCAAACATAGGGCTCAACCCAAACCTCCTGAGAATCGTCATCAAAACCTACCTCAATGTCATCCTCATCAAGACTTAATACGGTTCCGATTTTACCGTTGAAATAAAGCTGGTCGCCGGAGTAGTCATTTTTGATAAACATCACGCGGGCGCCTTTTTTCAGTTTAAGGGTAAATTCAACCGGGTAGAGATGTTCCGGAAAATCGCCCGTAATTTCAGCATCATAGGTAAATTGTTTCCCTTTAAGTTTCTCCAATTCATCGGAATTTCTTTCGTCAACAATACGGTTGTGTGTAGTGATGAAAATGTAGTCATTCCTGCTGTGCACTGCAGCCATCTTTTCACAGGTGGCATTCAGAACCGAAAGATCATGCTGTGTTGGTTTGTTAAAGCGGAAATGGTTAAGAATCTCAATGAAATCGGCATCGCTCTGGCGGTACACTTTTTCAAGCTCGATATAAACCGGCGGATTACCCTGTAAAGCTTTAGCCTCAAAGAAATAGGGGGATTTGTAATAGGCTGATAAATACCTCCATTCATGGTCTTTCACCACAGGTGGCAGTTGCAATAAATCGCCGAAGAATAAAATCTGCAACCCGCCGAAAGGCTCTCTTTTTCTCCGTGCAAAACGCAAAACGGCGTCAATTGCGTCGAGAAGATCGGCACGCAACATGCTCACCTCGTCGATGATAAGCAGCTCAAGTTCGCGAAGGAGTATCAGCTTACGCTTGCTGAGATGGAGGTCTCTGACAATGGTTTTTGGGGTGCTGATTTTTGATGAAATATCGTAGAAACCGAATGGAGCATCGTTTGGGATGAAACTCCCGAAAGGCAGTTGCAGCAGAGAGTGTAGCGTAACCCCGCCGGCATTGATGGCTGCCACTCCGGTTGGCGCTGTAACCACTGTTTTCTTGTGCGTAGTTTTTGAAATACTTTTCAGAAAAGTGGTCTTTCCCGTACCTGCCTTCCCGGTGATGAATACATGCCGGTTAGTGCAATTGACATACCTGGAGGCGATATGCAATGGGTTTTCGGCTGCTGGCATAAAATCAGTCAATTGATCCGGAATTAATTCAGCGATAAAACTAAATATTTTTCTTCAACCGCAGGTCGACTGAAGATCAATACATCTTTTCTCTTTTTAACAGATAGGGGAGAAGGATTTGCTTAAAGCCTTTGTTGATGTCGGCTTCCACGAAATCAATACGGTACTGGCCGCAGCGCAATTTTAGTTCGTTTTTGTAAGCCTTCAATTGTGCAACATACAGGTCTTTAACCTCGAGGGGATTAACCTTTAATTCGTGGCCACTCTCCATATCGATGAACTTGTATGGCCGGTTTTCAAAATCAAATTCAACTTCTTTGGCCTGATCAACTACATGAAAAAGAATGACTTCATGCTTGTTGTGCCGCAGATGCTGCAGGGCAGAAAAAACCTCTTCGGCGCTGGCCATGCTGTCGAACATATCGGAAAAGATGATCACCAGCGAACGTTTATGTATATTATCGGAGATTTCATGCAGAGAATCAGCAGCGAAAGTTTTCTTATGTATCTCTTCGCCGATGGGCTGAAGCATTTTTTCGAGCTGGGAGTAAAGATATTTCTGATGGGCAGTGGTGGAACGGGCATTCGTGTGGAGTTCGATACGATCAGAAAACAGGGAGAGTCCCACGGCATCGCGTTGCTTTTTCAGCATTCCAATGATGGCTGCGGCTGCATAGATCGAAAAAGTGATTTTGTTCGGGTTGTCAATGGAAAGATTGTCCTTCACCGGAAAGTACATCGAAGAGGAGTTGTCGATGATGATCTGGCACCTGAGATTGGTCTCTTCTTCGTACCGTTTCACAAAAAGTTTGTCAGTCCGGCCGTACAACTTCCAGTCGATGTGCTTGGTTGACTCGCCGGTGTTGTAAAGTCTGTGTTCGGCAAATTCTACCGAAAAGCCGTGAAACGGGCTTTTATGAAGGCCGGTGATAAAACCTTCAACCACTTGCCGGGCAATGAATTCCAGTGAACCAAATTGTTGAAGTCTGTTTTTGTCTATCGAATATTCCACAAATTTGTTTTTAGCTATGCAAACGAAAAGAAAATCAAAAAGGTGTAACAGGATTTTTTTTGCTTTGTTTTCCTGTTACACCTGATTTTTTTGCCCGATAAGCGACAGATTAATGATGAAATGACGCCTACCCTTACCGGCAGAGGTAAATGATTGAATAGCCGGCATTCAATCATCAGTTTCGCCAGGCGATCAATTACATGATTGCTTCGAGTTTTTTTACCAATACTTGTTTTGGTACTGCGCCAACTACCTTATCCACGATTTGTCCACCTTTGAGGAACAAAAGTGTGGGGATGTTTCGTATTCCGAATTTCTGGGCAATTGCAGGGTTGGTGTCCACATCGAGTTTTCCGACAACAACTTTTCCTTCATACTCTTTTCCAATTTCTTCGACTATGGGGCCAACCATACGACAAGGGCCGCACCATACTGCCCAAAAGTCAACAATAACAGGCTTATCTGATTTCAGCGCCAGTTCGTCAAAGTTTGCATCTGTGAATTCTAAGGCCATGATTTTACTATTTTTGGTTAGTGAAAAATTTTGCCAAAAGTAAAAAATGTTTTTGCAATCGGAAGTACAATACGGAAAAATGGCAAACCTGCGACGAATATTAATTATGAGATCATACAAAGAGTTGGTTGAACCCCCAATCATTATGACTGGATAAACACTATCCATTATTCACTGCTCTCCTGGTTCAAGTCCTTTTGATCCGGGTTCTTTAATTCGGTTTGCCTTTGGGTTAACTGGGTGATCACTTTTTCGTAAATCTTATCGTAAAGTTCAATATTTTTTTCATAAAACCTTGTGCTTTCAATGAATTGCTCACGTGTAATGCTATGTTTTTCAAAAACTTCTGAAAGATAATTCACTGTTTGGTCGTCAGTACGTTTACCCGATCGCTCGTTCTCGCGCAGCACGGCCTCAGCAATCTGAATATCTACAATGATGGCTGCCATGGCTTCCGGTTGTATGATGTTTGATGGGATTTTCCTTGATTCACCTTCACCCGAAGGGGCACAACCTGCCAGCAAGCTGACCAGTAATAGGGTAGCAATAAGTTGTTGTTTCATTATCGCTGATAGTTTTTTTAAAGAAAAAGCGCGGCTGTCTGAAGTCAGGAACTCCACGCCGGGTATTGAATTTTTCTATTAATTACCGACTTCTGACATGAACTTGATTCGCATCAGCCTGATTTCATATTCATTGAATTCGTCTTCACCCAATTCTTTCAAAGCTGCGTCAATCGAATCCGACTCGGCTTCCTGGAAGTATTCGATAATTTCTTCCTGGTGATAAGGGTCAACAAATTCGTTGATGTAATAATTGATGTCGATTTTGGTGCCCGATGCCACAATGCTTTCGATTTCGTTCAGGAGTTCGTCGAAAGCAAGGTCTTTGGTGTGGGCAATGTCTTCGAGCGATAATTTCCGGTCAATACTTTTGATGATATAAACCTTCAGCCCCGACTTGTTCACTACCGACTTTACAACCATGTCGTTCGGACGGATGATTTCATTTTCTTCGACATAGTTTTTGATGAAGTCCAAAAATGGCTTTCCGTACTTCTGTGCTTTACCTATTCCAACGCCGGTGATTTGAGTCAACTCATCCATGGTAACGGGATACTGGATGGCCATGTCTTCAAGCGAAGGATCCTGGAAGATGACAAATGGTGGCAGGTTTTCTTTCTTTGAAATCTGTTTCCGCAGGTCTTTTAACATAGAGAACAGTGCCTGGTCGGCCGAACTTGTTTTGTGAGCGCCGGTAATGATGTCAACTTCTTCGTCAAAGTTGTCATAGTCATGATCTTTGGTGAGCATGAACGACCAGGGGTTATCCAAAAACTGGTACCCTAATTTGCTTATTTTCAACAGGCCGTAATTGTCGATATCCTTTACAAGCAGGTTGGAAATCAGTGCCTGCCGGATAACGGCATTCCAGAATTTTTCATCTTCTTCCTCACCCCGGCCAAATGATTTGATCAGGTGGTGCTTGTATGACTTGAGTGTAGCTGTATTTCTACCGACAAGAATATTTACTATGTGTTTTGACTTGAAGAGTTGCTTCACTTCGAGCACGGCCTCAAGTACGATGGTCACATATTTTTTCCCTTCAAATTTTTCTTTGGGATGCAGGCAATTGTCGCAGGCGCCACAATTATCCTGTTTATACTCTTCGCCGAAATAGTGCAGTAACTGGCGATGACGACACACTGAAGATTCGGCATAGGAAACGGTTTCGAGCAGCAGTTGCTGGGCAATTTCCTGTTCTGCTACCGGTTTACCTTTCATGAACTTCTCCAATTTCTGAATGTCATCATAGCTATAGAAGGTGATGCAGTTTCCTTCGCCGTCATCACGACCGGAGCGACCAGTCTCCTGGTAATAACCTTCAAGGCTTTTTGGCATGTCATGGTGAATCACAAAACGCACGTCCGGCTTGTCTATACCCATCCCAAAAGCAATGGTGGCAACGATGATATCAACATCTTCCATCAGGAATTTATCCTGGTTGTTACGGCGTGTTACGGCATCCAATCCTGCGTGGTAAGGCAATGCTTTAATCCCATTTACCTGGAGTGTTTCTGCAAGTTCCTCAACCTTTTTGCGGCTAAGACAATACACAATACCTGATTTGCCGGGGTGTGATTTTATGTATTTGATTACATCTTTAATCACATCTTTTGTTTTTGGTCTTACTTCATAATAAAGATTCGGCCTGTCGAAGGAGGATTTATAAATTGTTGCATCGATGATATTGAGATTTTTCAAAATATCCTGCTGAACCTTTGGTGTTGCTGTAGCGGTGAGTGCTATCACAGGAACATCTTTGCCTATAGACTCGATAATAGGACGAAGGCGGCGATATTCCGGTCTGAAATCGTGACCCCATTCTGAGATGCAGTGCGCCTCATCAATGGCATAGAACGAAACATCTATCCCCTTCAAAAAATCGACGTTCTCATCTTTGGTCAATGATTCGGGAGCCACATAAAGCAATTTTGTAGTTCCTTCGGTCATATCATTTTTTACCTGAATGATTTCCGGCTTTGTCAGGGATGAATTTAAAAAATGTGCGATTCCTTCTTTTGCCCCAAAATTCCTGAGTGCATCCACCTGATTTTTCATCAATGCGATAAGCGGCGAAATAATGATTGCTGTGCCATCTTTCATTAGGGCCGGCAGTTGATAACACATTGATTTTCCACCACCGGTGGGCATAATTACAAACGTATTGTTTCCCTGTAGAAGATTTTTTATGATGGCCTCCTGGTGTCCCTTGAAGCTATCAAACCCAAAAAACCGCTTCAACATCTGATGTAGCGGGTAATCTTCTGTCCTGGTTATTGTCATTTCCTGTTCCAACATAAAAGCTTAAAAATCCGATAGTATTTTTTATAGTTCTGATTATCATTATTGAAGCTCGCTAACGAAATATTGGATACTATATTTTTAAATATCCATTTTCCAACTTTAAGACTTCAGTACAAATCTAAATGTTTTTTACAAACCACCAAATAAAAATAAAATCTTTCATTTTTAAACAAAAATAATTTGAAGATCAAATTAGTGATCTGAACTTATTAGTAAAATTAAACCTTATTTTATTAATGAATTACATTTGTCGAAAAAATTAACTTTTTTTGAGGTTAAAGATAGAACGATGAAGCATTTGACAAACAGACAAATCAGTGAAATTGCTGTATCCACGCTAATTTCAGAGGCCGAGGCGATCAATGGATTAAAAGAATTTGTTGATGAAAATTTCGCCAATTGTGTCCGGCTCATTTATGAGTCTAAAGGAAGAGTAGTAGTGACCGGGATTGGGAAAAGTGCCATTATTGGGCAAAAGATTGTAGCATCGCTCAATTCAACCGGAACGCCTTCGATTTTTATGCATGCTGCGGATGCCGTTCATGGCGATCTGGGTATTGTTCAGCCGGATGATATTATAATAGGTATATCAAATAGCGGGAATACTCCCGAAATCAAAGTTTTGCTGCCATTTATCAGACTTTCAGGGAATAAATTGATTGCCATGGTTGGCAATCCCAGCTCATACCTGGCCCGGCAGGCCGATTTTGTGATCAGGACTTCTGTTCAAAAAGAGGTGGGGTTGAACAATCTTGCCCCAACCACAAGTACGGCAGCCCAGTTGGCGATGGGAGATGCCCTTGCGGTTTGCCTTCTCGAGTATCGCGGTTTTACGCAGGAAAAGTTTGCCATGCTGCATCCGGGAGGTACGCTGGGTAAAAAACTATTCCTGCGGGTTTCTGATATTTTTCCCAACAATGAAAAACCATCCGTTCAGGTTGATGCTGATATCCCCTCGGCCATCATTGAAATTTCTTCAAAAAGACTTGGCGCCACTGCAGTGCTTAATGGGGATCAATTGGTTGGAATCATCACAGATGGCGATTTACGGAGGATGATGCAGGGTGGCAGGCCGATGAATGAATTGAAAGCATCTGATATTATGACAAAGAACCCAAAAACAATCAGCCCCGGAATGTTAGTGGCCCATGCCCTCGATGTCATGCGCACCAATAACATTACCCAACTCCCCGTTACCGACAATAATGTCTACCTAGGGGTAATTCACATCCACGACATTCTCAGAGAAGGGATTTTGTAAAAGCAATAAACAACCGCGCTTAATTGTTTAATTGTTTGCTTACAAATGGCCTATGAACTTGTTTACCAACAATCGCAGTTTCTTGCTTTTATCCCTTCTTCTGGTGATTGGCCAGACAGTTTCCGGCCAGTTGACAAAAATCATGGGAACTGTGACTGACCAACAAACCGGCGAACCCATGCCCTATGTGAATATCGTATTCAACGACAAAGCCATTGGTATTACGTCAGATTTTAACGGAAAATATTCCATCGAAACTAAAACGCCCGGCGACAGCCTGATTGCCTCTTTCATGGGCTACGAAAGGCAAATTAAAAAAGTGGTAAAAGGAAAATTCCAATACATCGATTTTCAAATGGTTCCTCTTGAGTTCGAATTGCAAACGGTCGTAATCGTTGCCGGGGAAAACCCTGCCGAAGTATTATTGCGGAAAATTATCGAAAACAAATCAAATAATGATCCCACCAAATTTGATGCATTTGAGTACGAAGCATACAATAAGATTCAGATTGATGTGAACAATATTGATGATGATTTCCGGAAAAAAAGGATTTTCAGGCCATTTAGTTTCATTTTCGATTATGTGGATACATCGGCAGTTAACGGTAAAACCTACCTTCCGATTTTTCTTTCTGAAGCTGTTTCGAATGTTTATTATCGTAAGAATCCGCGTGCTTCCATCGAAAAGATAAAAGCGACCAAAGTATCGGGAATCGAAAACGAGAGCATGACACAGTTTTTAGGCGACAAAGTTCAATACACCAACGTTTATGATAATTATATCGAGCTTTTTCAGAAAAATTTCGTGAGCCCGATTGCCAACTTCGGGCTGAATTTTTACAGGTATTACCTTGTCGACAGTGCTTATCACGACAACAAATGGTGTTACAAGGTGATGTTCAAACCACGACGAAAGCAAACACTGACTTTTACCGGCCATTACTGGGTGCACGATACAACATTTGCCATTAAGGAGATTGAAATGAAGATTGCAGATGATGCCAATATTAACTTCATCAATGACATGGTGATAGCCAAAACCTACGATTTGATCAGCGACACCTCGTGGCTGCCGGTGAGAGACTTTGTGATCGGCGATTTTAACCTGATCGAAAACAATGACAAAGTGTTGGGATTTTTTGGACACAAAACCACAACCTACCGCGACTATGTTGTTAATCAGCCCCGTACGGATGATTTTTATAAAACGCCGGTAAATATCATTGTGGAAGAGAATGCCAGTAAACAGTCAGATGATTTTTGGGTCGAAAACCGCCATGAGGAGCTAACCCGAGACGAAAAGACCATTTACTTTATGATTGATACGCTGAAGACATTACCTCGCTTCAATACCTATATTGATATCATTGAGATGATCACAACCGGTTACTATGTTTCAGGGAATTTTGAGTATGGGCCTTATGCCTCACTCTTAAGCCTGAATGATGTTGAAGGCCTGCGAATGAGGATTGGCGGGCGTACCAGTAATGCATTCAGCACAAAATTGATGGTAAATGGTCACCTGGCTTATGGTACAAAAGATCAGGAGTTTAAGTATGGCGCAGGGCTGCTTTACATGCTCAGCAAAAACCCTAGGCGGGCGCTCGGTGCTTCGTACAAATTTGATATCGAGCAATTGGGCGCCAGTGAGAACGCTTTCAGAGAGGATTTCTTCCTCGCTTTCCTGTTCAGGCGAAATCCGGCTGATAAACTTTCGATGGTAAGGGAGTATAAAACTTACTATGAACATGAGTGGTTCACGGGTTTTCAAAACACAATCAATTTCATCCACCGCGATCTTTATTCGCCTGCAAATACGGATTTTCAGTTTTACTTCTACGACGATACCGTGCAAAGTTTTGTGGCGCAAAACAAGATACCTTATACTGAAGTCAGGCTCGACACCCGTCTGGCTTACCGGGAGCAATATCTGATGGGTGAGTTTGAACGGATCAGCCTGGGCGCCAAGTATCCGATTCTTGACATTCGCTATGGGTATGGTATTCCTAAAAAGTTGAACGGCGAATATGAATACCACAAATTACAACTTGGCATCACGCACTGGTTCAACGTGCTTAATATAGGTTGGAGTAAATACATGATCGAAACCGGCAGGATATGGGGAAGACTCCCTTACCCTTTGCTCAAACTGCATGAGGGAAACGAAACCTTTATCTATGATGAGTACGCTTTTAACATGATGAACTACTATGAATTTGTAAGTGACAAATACCTGAATGTTTTTTATACACATCATTTCGACGGTTACTTTTTCAACCGTGTGCCTTTGTTGCGTAAGTTAAAATGGCGTGAGGTAGTTTACGGAAGAGCGTTAATTGGGGGGCTTGACGAGAAGAACCAGGATTATTCTGTATTTCCCGAAGGCTTGTATTCCCTGGATAAACCCTACTTTGAAACAGGAGCCGGAATCGAAAACATCTTTAAGGTACTTAGGGTGGATGCCATCTGGAGGTTATCTTACCTCGATCATCCGGGAATTACAAAATTTGCTGTTTTTGTGAGCCTTCAGTTACAGTTTTAAACTATTTTTGAATTTTGATTTGAAAATCAATCAGATGATATTAGAAACAAAGAATATTTTTAAAAAGTATAAGCAGCGCATGGTTGTGAACGATGTGTCGGTGAGTGTTGAGCAGGGAGAGATCGTGGGTCTTCTTGGGCCAAACGGCGCCGGAAAAACCACCACATTTTATATGATGGTCGGATTGATCAAGCCTTACGATGGCAGGGTGTTGCTGGATAATGTGGAAATCACTTTCGAACCGATGTACCGCCGGGCGCAGCGGGGAATAGGATACCTGGCACAGGAAGCATCGGTGTTCAGAAAACTAAGCGTAGAGGACAACATCAGGGCGGTGCTTGAATTTTCGAGATTTACCAAAATCGAACAAAAAGAACGTCTTGAGCAGATGCTTGAAGAGTTTGGCCTGAAACACGTCAGGAAAAGCCAGGGGATTACACTTTCGGGTGGTGAACGCCGAAGAACCGAGATTGCCCGCGCGCTGGCTGTTGATCCAAAGTTTATCCTGCTCGATGAACCTTTTGCCGGCGTTGACCCGATTGCAGTGGAAGATATTCAAAATATCGTCAGCAAATTAAAGGAGAAAAACATCGGCATCCTCATCACCGACCACAATGTGCACGAAACCCTTTCGATTACCGACCGTGCTTACCTGCTTTTCGAAGGATCAATCCTGAAATCGGGCAATGCCGAAGAGCTTGCCGCCGATGAACATGTACGCCGGGTGTATCTAGGACAGAATTTTGAACTCAGACGATAATCATCAACCCTGACAGGGTTACAAAAACCAAAAATGCCAAAACTTTCAGCCGTCATCATCACTTTTAACGAAGAGCGCAACATTGGCCGCTGCCTCGAATCCGTTTCTGATATTGCCGATGAAATTGTTGTTGTGGATTCCCTTTCAACTGACAATACAAAGCAGATTTGTGAAAGTTTTGGAGTGCAGTTTTTCCAGGTAGCCTGGAAAGGCTATTCAGGTCAAAAAAATTATGCCAATGCCCTGGCGTCGAACAACTGGATTTTGTCCATTGATGCTGATGAGGCTATTTCAGAAGAATTGAAAGAATCAATCCTTGGATGGAAAAAGCTGCCCGATCCTCAATTTTCCAGTTTCAACCGGTTAACCAATTACTGCGGTCAGTGGATCCGCCATTGTGGCTGGTATCCCGACACTAAACTCAGAATTTTCGACAAAACCAAAGCCGTCTGGAAAGGCGAAGTTCATGAGGATCTTATCTATGACAAATCAATACAAGTCAGCCATCTCACCGGTAATCTGCTGCATTACAGTTATTACAGCGTTGAGGAACACATTGCACAGACCAATAAATTCAGCACGATCGGAGCACGGCAGCTTGTCGAAAGCGGAAAAAAAGTTTCTTTTTTAAAAGTGTTGATTAATCCATTGGTGAAATTTATCCGGAAATATGTTTTCAACCTCGGATTTCTTGACGGATACAACGGTTATGTGATCTGCCGGATTTCGGCTCTTCAAACATTCCTGAAATATTTCAAAGCCTGGCAGTTGCAGCAGGAAAGACCAAAAACCCATCAGTCATGATCTGTTTTTTCAATACAACCAAAGCCTGGGGAGGTGGCGAAAAATGGCATTTTGATATGGCTACCAGACTTTTGGATGAGGGCAAAAAAGTAATTGTGATAACAAACACGAATTCAGAATTACAAAAAAGGCTTGAGGCAAAAGGGCTGAAACCAATTGCGCTCACTGTTTCGAACCTAAGTTTTCTGAATGTTTTCAAAATGCTGCGATTGAAGCGGTTCTTCAGGAAGCACCGGGTGCGTGCGATCGTGATGAACCTTCCGGCTGATCTAAAACTGGCAGGCATTGCTGCCCGGCTGGCCGGAGTTCGCAGGGTCATTTACCGCAGAGGCAGTGCCATCCCGATTCGCAATACCATGCTCAACCGTTTTTTATTTAAAAAAGTAATCACCGATGTTTTGGTCAATTCGCTGGAAACAAAACGGACAATACTTTCCAACAAGCCAGACCTGATTGAACCGGAACGGATAAGGATGATTTATAACGGATTGAACCTATCGGAGTTTGATCTGCCTGTTTTCCCAGTAAGGGCTCAAAATGACCCGGTGATCATCGGTAACCTTGGAAGACTGGAAAAGCAAAAAGCACAACACCTGTTTATCGAATTGGGGAAAATGTTGCGGGAGGGCGGTTTTAATTTCAAAATACTGATCGGTGGGGATGGCAGGCTCAGGGAAGAGCTGGCGGGTAAAATTGCAAAGGAAGGTTTGCAACAATTCATTCAACTGGTTGGATATGTGAAAGATGTTACGGCCTTTATGCAACAGATTGATATTTTTGTTTTAACCTCTCAATGGGAGGGATTCGGATATGTGCTGGCTGAGGCGATGGCTTGTCATAAACCGGTCATTGCATTCAATCACAGCAGTAATCCCGAATTGATTGACAACCAAAAAACCGGTTTTTTGGTTGAACCTGGCAACATGGATGAGCTTTTTCAAAAAACCACTTTAATGATTAAAGATAAAAGTCTCAGGTTAGCCATGGGAAAAGCCGGGCGAGAGAGAGTAGAACGCGAATTTGATTTTGAGCAAACCTACAGGCAGATAAAGGATTTTCTCACAGCCTGATTCCCCACACTTCAAACCTCGCAGGTAATGGAGACTTTACAAAATCAAACCTGCTATATTCATTGGCAATAATTCCGCGTCGAAATGCGATGTAGTCAGATTCATTTAATCTTGCCGGGGATTTTTGCAACCCTTGATTTTAAATTTTGTCTTTAATGCGAAAGGTCATTCAGAATAACGCGAATTTGGAGCATACAGAGGTACACAAAGACGTCATAGAAAAATGCAGAAAAGGTGATGCGCGGGCACAATACGAGCTTTACCAGCTCTATGCGCGTTCGATGTACAACATCTGCCTCAGAATGATGCAAACACGCGAAGCTGCTGAAGATTTGCTGCAGGAAGCCTTTTCGGATGCTTTTGGGAAGTTGGATACATTCAGGTTTGATTCAGGTTTTGGTTCATGGCTCAAAAGAATTGTAATTAATCATTGTATTAACGAGATCAACCGCCGTAAAACTGACCTGGAGTTCTTTGACGACATGGTGATGTTTGAGAGCGAAGATGAAACGGAAGACCAGGAATACGAGAATCAGTTAAGCGTAGAAAACGTAAAAAGGGCATTGGTGCAGTTGCCTGAAGGAAGCCGGTTGATTTTTTCGCTTTATCTGCTCGAAGGTTACGATCATACAGAGATTTCAGAGATACTCAGTATTTCCGAGTCTAACTCAAAATCGCAATACATGCGGGCAAAAAGAAGGATTAAGGAAATACTTCTGAGTGGGGGAGGTAACTTCAATGAAAATTAGGATGTGATTAACATCAGCAAATTATAAAGGTCAATCATAAAGGTGAAGAAAAGATTATTCCGATTAAAATGAAAAAAGATAAATTAGAACAGTTTATTATCAGCAACCGCGATAAGTTCGACGAGTTCGAACCTGATCCTGCGCTGTTTGAGCGTATCAGGAAACCAAAACCGGTTATTCCCATGTTTAGCTGGAACAATGTGCTTTGGAAAGCTGCAGCCGTTTTGGTAATTTTTGTCGCCTCTTACTATTTTCATGACTATATGAGTCCTCGGCAGCCAATACCGCAGACTGCTGAAGCCACCTCCGAACAACCTTCGGAAATGATTCAAATGATGATCGAAGCCGAAGCTTTTTACACAGCACAAATTGACGATCGTCGGAGGGAACTGAACCTGCTGGCGCAGGATCAACCTGAAATTCAACTGGAAATTAACTATGAACTGGTGGAGTTGGATAGTATTTATGCCGACCTGAAGCGTGATTTGAAAGACAATGCCTCCAATGAGGAAGTGATCGAAGCCATGATCCAGAATTACCGGATTAAACTCGATATACTTGAAGATGTGCTGAGCCAGATGCGCTCAGCAAGAAATGAAGAAACAGAAACCAACCAAACAAATGATGTCAACTTATAATAAGCGACCATTAATTTTAATGATCTTTTGGCTGTTGGCCTGTCAATTCAGTGCCGTTGCCTACGAAAGTGTTCGTAACGAAACGAGGGCATTCGCTATCAATGCCGGAACAGAAATTCAGATTTCGAATAAGTACGGAAATGTTCATATTGTAGCCTGGGACAAGGATTCCGTGAGATTTGAGATCAACCTCGTGGTGGTTTCGAACAAAATGGACAAGGCCGAAAAGACCATGAGCGAAATTAATTTTGACTTTTTACCCACCTCACATTATGTGATTGCCAAAACCGTATTTAAAAATCCTCAGGGAACGTTTCTTGATGAAATGAGCAGCCTTGCCAACACCTTGTTTACCGCTACCAATCGTGTGAAGATTGATTACAAGGTATTTGTTCCGGAAAGCAGCCCACTGAAAATTGAAAATAAATTTGGGAACATCTTTATGACTGATTTTAAAGAGCGGGTCAACATTATCCTTTCCAACGGCGATATGAAGGCCAATGAATTCTCAAAAGAGCTCGATCTGAAAATTGATTTTGGCTCGGTAAATATCAAAAAATCAGGCGACTGTAAAATTTCATCGGGCTATGCAGAGGTGGAAATTCAACAGGCAGGCAAAGTTCGGCTCGATTCAAAGTCTTCAACCTTTGATTTTGGCGTTGTGGAATCCCTCGAGATCACTTCCCGCCGCGATAAAATCAACATTGACGCAGTAAAGGTCATCAAAGGCGACCTGTCATTCACAGATTTACGTATGGATCAATTAACAACAAATGCCATCCTGACTGCCAACTATGGAAAAATTGACCTGCAGTCAGTTCACAAAACATTTGGCGCCATTCATCTCACCGCTAAATATACCGAGGTCAGCCTGAATTTTGACAAAACATCGGCATTTAAACTGATGCTGGCGTATTCAAAACAGACAACCCTCGCAAATACCCTCGATTTCTCAAACATTAAAAAGGAAGTGATCGACGAAAAAGCCGGACTGTATCAAAGTTCAGGAATGATCGGTTCAGGAAAAAATTTCCCTGATGTGAATATCAACATCACCTCAGGACAGCTGTCGCTAACAAATTTTTAAAATAATTTGATTCAACTGCAACTGTTAACATTTAATCTTGTCAATAATGATGAAAATTAGCCGTATGAAAAGAGTAATCAGTTTATTAGTCATTACCCTGGTAATGATTGCAGCAAAAGGTTCTAAAGCGCAGGAAGTTGTAAACTCGATCGGAGTACGCTTTGGGCATGGAGGGATCTCCTACAAGTATATTGAAGATTATTACCGGGGATTCGAAACGATTCTTGCATTCCGCGACAATGGAATACAGTTTATCGGTCTTATTCAAGCCTATAAACCTATCAAAACTGACCGGATCAGTAACTTATACTTATACTATGGCGCCGGCGGACATGCAGGGTACAAAGGAATTGAAAGAACTTACGCACGACAAGGGGTAAATGGATGCGAAATATATACCGACACAAGGTTCAATCCGGTATTAGGGGCTGATGGGATTGTTGGCGCCGAATACCATTTTTACAGTATTCCACTGGCCATGAGCCTCGATTACAAACCGTTTATCGAATTTTTCAGCGAAAATATGGTCAGGGTTGACCTCTGGGATTTCGGATTTACTTTGAGGTACACATTTTAATGAATTCAATAAATTATTAATCCATAAATTATTTCACAATGAAAAAAACAAGTCTGATGTTTTTAATTGCAACATTTGTTATTTGCAATTTGTCTTTTGCTCAGGAACAGAAAGAGGGGGAAATCCGCACCTTGTTTGGCAATAACGACAAAATTTCACATGGGGGTTACGGAGCGCTCCTGATTAATTATTCTCAATTTGAAGATAAGGATGTCATCCTCGTTGGCGGCAGGGGCGGATGGATTATCAATCATGGAATTGCTATAGGATTGGGGGGATATGGATTCGCCAACCAGATTGCCTATGATGATTTACAGATAGGTGGACAAACATACGATGACTATTTTCTCAGCGGAGGATACGGAGGATTGCTGATTGAGCCAATTCTTTTTCCACATCAACCTGTGCACGTTGCATTACCAATCCTAATCGGAGGAGGGGGTGCTGCCTATGTAAACAATGGCTGGTATGACTACCAGGGTGACGACTGGGATTATTATACCATCGACAGTTCGCCGTTTTTTGTGGTTGAACCGGGTATCGAGATTGAATTTAACATGGTAAAGTTTATGCGGATCGGCTTAGGCGCCTATTATCGTTACACTTCGGGACTTAACCTCGTGAAAACCGACGAACACGTGCTGGATGGATTTTCAACGGGGTTATCGTTGAAATTTGGAAAATTCTAACAATTCACACTAAACACGGAAGCCGGCAGCGTATAAGACTGACCGGCTTTTTTTTCGGCATTACTGTTCTTCGCTTTCAATCCCGGAACCATCGAGTTCTGCAAGAATGCGGCTGACATCGCTTTCGGTTGTAGTTAGTTTTTTCCTGCAAATCCTGATGAGCTCGGATGCTCTTTTCACCTTAGCCGAAAGTTCATCAACAGTGATTTCGCCCTTTTCGATTTCGCTTACAATCTGCTGAAGCTCATGAAAGGCTTCTGTATAGTCCATTTGTTTACTCATGATCCTCGGTATTTGATGTTTTTATTATTTTGCTTTTTAGATTTCCCTGATGCAAAATGGTCTCAATGATATCGCCCTGCACAATGTTCTTCGTTGAGGTTACCGATTTACCATTTAACAAAGTAATACTGTAGCCGCGCTTAAGCACATTTTCAGGGTGCAACAAACTCAATTGTTTTTCAAGGCTGGAAAGTTCTCCTTCTGTGGATTTTAAAAATGCATCCATGTTCTTGTTCAGTAGAAAAACTTCTTGATCCAACTCATTAACAGCCCTGATTATATATATTGATGGGAGTTTTAGTAATTCGTTAAATAGTGAGTTCAGATGCCCCTTTTGCTCTTTCAGACTTGTTTTGGCATGCTGGGCAGTTTGCCGTGTTGTACTCATCACCAACTCACGATTACGCATGATTGCATAGCTTGTCACCGATCTGAAATAACGCACCTCTTCGATAAGGCGCTTCCATTCAGAATGCATAATGCTTTGGGACAACCCGGAGATTTTTCTGCTGGCATCGTTCAATGGTACAGCCAAGTTATGGAACTTCTGGATAAGATAGTCGGCCAGTTCAGTGGGTGTGATGGCATTGGTATGTGCAACCATCTCCGCAACTGTTTCGTTGGTGGAATGGCCTATACCTGTCAGTACCGGAATGGGAAAGGTGGTTATAGTCCTGGCCAGTTGATAGTTATTATAACTTGAAAGACCCACTTCTCCTCCACCACCTCTAACAATGGCCACAGCATCAAAATGACGGATGACTCTTTTTATCCGGGATAGCTGACCCATTATTGATTCCGGTGCTTTATCACCCTGCAGCAACGCCGGAAACAGCATTAGAAAATACTTGTACCCCCAGGTGTTTCCTTTGATTATTTTTTTGAAATCAGCATATCCCTTGCTGGTTTCCACAGAAATGATGGCAATCCTTTGCGGGAGTGGAGCAAGAGGGAGTAGTTTATTTTGGTCGAAGATGTCTTCCTGCTTCAATCTTTTGATGGTTTCCAGCTTCTCACGTTCGAGATCACCTAAAGTGTATGCCGGATCGATATCGAGGATCATGAGACTGATGCCATGCACAGGACTAAAGCTTACTTTGGCCAGAAATAGAATGTTGATTCCGTCTTTTAGTGGTTCTTTAAGTATGCTTAAGAAATTGTTGTTGATGCGGTTGAAGTCGTCGCTCCAAAGTGTACCCCTGATTTGTGCCACCACCTTGCCATCCTGCCGCTCCACCAAATCGGGGTAGCAATGCCCTGAGTACTTGTAAAAATTGAGTTTATTCATCTCCGCTTTGATCCAGTAAGCACCTGAGTACCATTGCTGAAAAGCACGCTGAATGCTCTGTGTAATTTCGAGCAGCGAAAATACCTTATGGTTCTGAACACTTTCGGGCATGGTGGGAATTTGATGCTGACAAATATAGCACAATGAAAGGAAAGGATGGTTGTTTCGGATTTCCGGCAACAACGCATGAGAAGTGAGCGGACAGCTCTATCTCACCTCTTTCAGCCTGCCTGCAATGATTCCGGCAATATTGTCTATCGGGATTCTGTCCTGCTTCATCGAGTCACGTTCACGGATGGTCACTGTGTTGTTTTCGAGCGTTTCGTTATCGATGGTGATACAGTAAGGCGTTCCGATGGCATCCTGTCGGCGGTAACGACGTCCGATGGCGTCCTTGTCATCGTATTGGCACATGAAGTCCAGTTTCAGGTTGTCGAAGATTTCGCGGGCTTTTTCCGGCAATCCGTCCTTTTTCACCAAAGGCAATACGGCTGCCTTGATGGGGGCAAGGAATGGCGGTATGCGCATTACCACGCGTTCCGATCCGTCTTCAAGGGTTTCTTCATTATAGGAGAAAGATAGGACGGCAAGGAATGTCCTGTCTAATCCAATCGAAGTTTCGACTACATAAGGAACATAGTTTTCGTTAAGTTCCGGGTCAAAATACTGGATTTTTTTACCTGAAAATTTTTGATGTGCACCGAGGTCGAAATCAGTTCTTGAATGAATACCTTCCAATTCTTTAAAGCCCATGGGGAAATTGAATTCAATGTCAAAAGCTGCGTTGGCGTAGTGAGCGAGTTTATCATGTTCATGGAAACGGTAATTTTCCTCCGGAATCCCCATTCCGAGGTGCCATTTCAGTCGTTGTTCCTTCCAGTATCTGAACCAGTCGAGTTCTGTTCCGGGTCTGACAAAAAACTGCATTTCCATCTGCTCAAACTCCCGCATCCTGAAAATGAACTGCCTGGCAACAATTTCATTCCGGAAGGCTTTGCCAATCTGTGCAATGCCAAATGGGATTTTCATTCTGCCTGATTTCTGCACATTGAGGTAATTCACAAAAATTCCCTGAGCTGTTTCAGGTCTTAGATAAATCGTGTTTGCACCTTCGGTGAGCGATCCTATTTGTGTAGAGAACATCAGGTTGAATTGCCTGACATCGGTCCAGTTGCGGGAGCCGGAGACAGGGCAAACAATTTCCAGTTCTTCAATAAGCAGCCGGAATTTAGTCAGATCATCGCTTTCCATGGCAGCCACAAGGCGTTTCCTGATATCCTGAATTTGTTCTGCATAACCTAAGACACGCGGGTTAGTGGCAACAAATTGATCACGGTCAAAGGCATCGCCAAAACGTTTTGCCGCTTTTTCTATTTCTTTTTCAATCTTACCTTCGATTTTCAGCATATGATCTTCCACAAGAACATCAGCTCTGTAACGTTTTTTAGAATCTTTGTTGTCAATCATCGGATCGTTGAACGCATCCACGTGCCCCGATGCTTTCCAGGTAGTAGGATGCATGAATATGGCAGAATCCAGTCCGACAATATTTTCATGATGCTGAACCATGGATTTCCACCAGTAATTCTTGATGTTGTTTTTCATCTCAACGCCGTATTGACCGTAATCATAAACGGCACTCAGTCCATCATAAATTTCGCTGGATTGAAATACAAACCCATACTCCTTGGAGTGGGAAATTATTTTTTTCAGTTTGTCTTCGTTGTTTGTCATGCTGCAAAAATATAAGAATTGTGAATTGTGGGTATGGTAAATACTTTCCTGCCTCTGGTCAGTTTACTATCGGGTAACCTTCCGGAACGTTAAAAGGCATCGAAATGGGCTCATCCATTCCTGTTTTAATGTGTTTCACGGTTACCTTTACGGGAACATCGGCTTCGATTGTATAATCAACCCGGGTGGGAAATTTCATATTTTGGAGGTCCAGGAAGTCAGAGTAAAATGCAGTGAGTTTTTTGCTGTTACGTGTCAGTTCTTTAAGCCTAATTTCACTAATTTTAAATGAAGCCGGGTCGAGCCAGATGGTTTGCAGAAGTAAGCGTGTGTTGTCTTCGTTATTCCGGACGAATTTTTTCAGTTTATTCCGGCCGGTTGTGATCAGGCGGTATCTTTTACCGTCGACAGAGGCTTTGAAATTTATGTCTTCATAATACTCAAAGTCATTGCCAATCAGGAGTGATTGCAGAATCCCGAAATCGATGTTGGCACTCAGGAAATCATTGACGAACACATAATCTCCTGCGAAGTAATTCTTATTGATCCGGTCGATGAATTTAACAGAATCCTCAGTGATAAGAAAGCGTGCAATCTCGATTCCCAGGTCCTGGTTAAAACTGATCCAGATGGCACTGTCTTTGACTATCCGCACCTGGCCTTTGAAGTCGTTTTGTTTCCGGTCGTAGGAGTAATCAACTGTAAATTTTGAAGTGAGCGTTTTGAACTTCAATTCGTTATCATGAAGTTTCGTCATAAGGTAATCGACACCTTCCTCTTTGATGGGTCCTTTTATTGCACTTCGATTACTTTGGCATGCACCAAAGAAAGTGACGATCAAAATGAATATTAGCAGATGCGATAAGGAAACCTGTTTGGGATAAAATGACCTGATGATTGTTTTACTCATATAAAGTTCCGGTTCGTATCTTTTTCTCTAAAAACTCTGAAGTGTCGTTTTCATTACTTTTTTCTCCCGCTTTGATCCAGTATTGCAAGGCTTCATCTTTTCTTCCGAGTTTAAAAAGCACATCGCCATAATGTTCCAAAAGCACAGCGCTGTCTTCTTCATCACTGTCGAGTGCTTTTTTGATCCATTTTTCAGCCTCTGCGTATTCACCCAGTTTGAAAAGAACCCACCCGTAAGTATCCTGAAATGATGATTTATCGGGACTAATTTGGTTGGCCAAAGCGGCCATTTCGCGTGCGCGCTCCAGTTTTTGACCTCTTAGCGAAAGGTAATAGCTGTAATTGTTGAGAATGAAAGCATCATCCGGTTTTAGTTCAAGGGCTTTTTCGTAACTCTCATCAGATTTTTCAAATTCACTCAATCGGTTGTAAACATCACCCAAAGTACTGTAAAATTGCGCTTCTAGGACATTGTTGTCTACTACCAAAGTTAAACCGGTTTCAAGCGGACGGAGGGCAGCGTTGAAATCCTTCAGCTGGTAATGGGCAAAACCATTGAACAGGTAGGCGATTGGTTGCATGGGGAAAAGTTCGATCATGCTGTTGCTTGTGGCCAGTACTGCGTTGGAGTCGAGAAGGTCGTTTTCGATAAATAGTTTTTGTTCCCACATTGAGTAGCTGCTGATGTCTTTTTCGAGTACCTCGTTAATAACCTCCAGCGCCTTTTCATACTGCATGTTGCGGTAGAGCATCTCGCCATAAATCGAAAGCGCCCTTGTATCGTCCGGATGTGCATCGGCCAGTAAGGTAGACAATTCCAGCACGGTTGACTTTTTTGTATTATAAAATTCATCTATGGTAAAGAAGGAGAGCATGACCTGTATTTTTGTATCAAGATCAAGGTCCGGATTGGCAAATCCCAGCTTTAGCTCTTCGATGGCCAGGGCATCTTCACCTTTGGAGCGGTGCAAATCGGCCAGCGAGATATGAATAAACGGGTTATCAGGCTCAATTTCAGCTATTCTTTTGTAAATGTCAAGTGCATTACTTTCCTGGCCAAGTGCTAAATATGACTCAGCCAGAATTTGCAGGTAACGGACATTTTCAGGATAAGCGCTGACCAAACCTTCTATTTCAGCAAGGGCTTGCTTAGGACGTTCTGATTCGAGATATAATTTATGCTTTTGAAGAGAAATATCCTCGGTTTTTCCGATTTTGTCCTCTATTTCGTCATAAACCGCAATGGCCTTTTTAAAATCTCCTGCAATGATATAAGACATTGCTAAGTCAAGACGGTATTCAATTTTGTCAGGGAACCGGTTGATGAGGGATTCCTGGGTGAGCATCAGTTTGTCGATCTGATAGGTTTGTTTGTAAAGGTCGGCCAGGAATTGATAGTACCATTCGTTATCCGGATTTATTTCTATGGCTTTTTCCATCAGATGAACAGCGTCGCCCGGACGATTGGCCATGCCATAAATCCTTGCCAGTTCATACATCGAGGCATCATGATCAGGGTCAATATTCAGCACTGCCCTGTACAGTTGCTCCGCTTCAACCCAGTTGCCGAGAATCCGCTCTTTAGCGGCATTCATAAAGAGTTCTTTCCGCTGGTTGATTTGCTGTTCCGATAGTGATTTACTTTCTTTCGGTTTTCGCTGTGCCGCCAGGTGGTGGCCAAAGCTGCCCAACAAAATGAATAGTATTACAAAAAGTTTTATTAAACGTTGTTTTATCATGTTATGCTTCTGTTATCTATTTAATAAACCGTCTTCAACAATTCAAGACTTCAGGTTAAATATTCAATAGCGATTAATTAACAATTAAAAACATGATTTTATTCTGATTGGTGTGAATAAATTTGCCAGGGTAAGATCTATTTTTTTCCTGTATGACCGAAACCACCAGCGCCGCGTCCGGTTGGTTGCAATTCTTCTACCTGGATCCATTCAGCATGTTCAACCTTTGAGATGATCATTTGCGCAATGCGATCACCATCATTGATCACGAAAGCCTCATTAGACAGATTAACCAAAATGATTTTTATTTCACCACGGTAGTCAGCATCAATGGTTCCCGGTGTGTTAACGAGTGAAATCCCATGCCTGGCAGCCAATCCGCTTCTTGGTCTGATCTGAGCCTCAAAACCTACAGGTAATTCAACAAACAGTCCTGTAGGTATTAATGATCTTTCCAGCGATTTCAGGGTTACAGGTGATTCGAGGTTTGCACGTAAATCCATCCCGGCTGAAGCCACCGTTTCATAAGCTGGCAAGGGATGTTTAGAGGTGTTTACAATTTTGATTCTCATCATACATTGAAATAAGGCGGCAAAAATAAGGAAAAGAAAATGGGTGTAAACAATCCATTTTTTTTGCTTCACATGAATTATTCATAGCATACCTGTTGCAAAGGTCATCTTTCTATGTTACTGGAAGTCAATAAGCTGCATTGATTTTTTTGTTAATCACCCTTCAAGCCCAAAACCAATGAAAAAGGATAAACTATTAATTGGGAATTCTACTGATTGGTTTGAGCCTGTTGTTCTTCTTCCGGTGTAATCCATCCACCGCCCAATGCTTTGTAGAGCTTAACGTAAGAAGACAAATAGGCCTGCCTGGTGTAAGCAAGTTCTATCTCAATGGAAAAGAGGGTCCGCTCGGTGTCAAGAACTTCCAGGTAGCTGGTCACCCCTGCATCATACCTCTCCCTTGATAATTTATTTGCATTAAGAGCAGCCAAATATTGGGACTCGTTTATGGCCAACTGGCGACGGTAAGTTTCAACCTCCACCAGTGCATCTTCCACTTCCCTGAAGGCCTGCAAAACGACGGATTCATATTGAATGATGGCTTCTTCAGTCCTGTATCTTTCAATGTCCACCCTTTTTTTGTTTTTGCCGAAATTGAAAATGGGACCGAAAATCCCTCCGGCAGCCGACCATCCAAGACCTCCAGTGGTAAAGGCTGTGAGATCGGAACCGGCGCTACCCAGCATACCTGTCAGAGCAATGGAGGGCAAACGCAAAGCTTGTGCATAACTGATCTGGGCATTTTGTGCCACAACGAATTGCTCGGCCTGCAAAATATCCGGGCGCCTTTCCAGAATGGATGACGGAATACCTGTTGGAATATCCGGCGGGATCTGCTGAGTAATTAGGGTGCTGCCGGGGATGTAGGATTGAGGGTGACGTCCAAGCAGAATCTGGAGCGCGTTGTTGGTTTGTGCAATGGCTCGTTCATATTCCGGAATTGATGCAGCAGCAATGGCTTCCTGGATTTGTGCCTGGTTGAGGTCAAGCTCGGGGATGATCCCTTTTTCGTATCGCAGGGCGAAAAGTTCGGTGGTGTATTTGCGCGACTCAAGAGTGCGTTCAGCAACGGCGAGCCTTTCTTTGTAATCGAGCAAAAGAAAATACGCGTAGGCTACATCTGAAATGATGGCAATTTCCACCGATCGTTTTGCATACTCACCTGCCAACAGGTCAGCTTTTGCTGTTTCGGTCAGCGAACGGTATTTCCCCCAAAAATCAATCTCCCACTGCAGGTTGGCTGAGGCAAAGAAATTATTCGAAACGTCTGCATATTTCTGGGTTCCCGAAAAGTTTCCGGTTGATGCTCCACCATCATAACCAATGCCTGGATACTGGTTGGGGCGTGTGTATCCTAAAACGGCTCTTGCCTGGTCTATGCGACTCGCAGCAATGCGAACGTCTTTGTTCTGGACAAGGGCAATTTTGATTAAAGTATCCAGTTCAGGATCTCTGAAAAGCTCCCACCACTTAAGGTTTATTGTTGAATCGGCTGAAGTAGAAAGCATGTAAGCATTTGGACTGTCAATTTCTGGCCGTTGGTATTTTGGGCCGAGCATGCATCCTGGCAGAAAAATTACGGCTCCACTCAGCAGGATAAATAAAAGCTTGATTTTAGCCATGATTACTGGATATTATTTTGTTTCAACTGATTTTTCTGATCGCGCTTTTTCTCAAAGCCTGATAACTTACCGATCAGGATGTAAAGCATCGGGTACATAAAGACTCCGAGAAGGGTGGCAAGGCAAATTCCTCCAAAAAGAGCCATCCCCATTACTTTGCGTG
Organism: Bacteroidales bacterium; assembly: GCA_014860585.1. Classification (NCBI taxonomy): domain Bacteria; kingdom Pseudomonadati; phylum Bacteroidota; class Bacteroidia; order Bacteroidales; species Bacteroidales bacterium. The sequence continues at coordinate 65,377 of JACZJL010000085.1, forward strand.
CTTCTGATCCGGCGCCGGAAGCCACCAGGAGTGGCAGAATTCCAAGGATGAACGAAAACACGGTCATCAAAATCGGCCGGAACCTCAGCCGTGCCGAAGCAATAGCGGCATCATACAGTGAGAGGCCTTCCTCAAATTTTAATTGGGCAAATTCGATAATCAGAATGGCATTTTTAGCAGCCATTGCAATGAGCATCACCAGTGATATCTGCGCAAAGATGTTGTTGAGGTAGCTTTCGCTGAATATTCTTGAAAGTAACAATGCACCAAAAGCGCCCAGTATAGCAATAGGCGTCCCCAGCAAGATGCTGAAAGGCAGCGACCAGCTTTCGTATTGGGCAGCCAGAATAAGAAAAACAAACACCAGCGAAAAAACAAAAACAATACTTCCTGAACCTGCGGCTTTCTTTTCCTGGTAGGACATATTGGACCATTCGTAACCCATATCAGGTGGTAATACCTCAGCAGCCACTTCTTCGAGTGCATCAAGAGCCTGAGCAGAGCTGTAGCCTTTGGCGGGACTTCCGGTCAATTCGGTGGCACGGTATAAATTGTACCGGTTGGTAAACTCTGGTCCTGACACATCCTTCACTTCAACAAACGAAGATAGTGGAACACTTGTACCTTCGCTGTTTTTAAGGAAAAACAGACCCATCTGATCTTGGTTGATCCTGTATTCAGGTTCCGCCTGGATGTAGGTTTTGTAAAGCCTACCAAACCGGTTAAAATCATTTACATAGGCGCCGCCGAGAAATGCTCCGATGGTGGAGTATAAATCTTGCAGAGGAATGCCGGCTTTCATTGCTTTTTCACGGTTGATATCCATGAAACGTTGAGGAACGTTGGCGCTATAAGTGGTAAAAATGTTTCCGATTTCGGGTCTTTTAGAGGCTTCCCTGATAAACTTGGCTGTTTCTTCAGCCAGGTAAACCGGGGTGTTTCCTCCTTTATCCTGAAGCATCATCGTGAATCCGGAACCGCTGCCAAGGCCGGGAATTGCAGGCGGCCCGAAAGCAAATGCCTGTGCGCCTTTCACTCCCTGAAGTTTCTGGTTGATGATTCTGGTAAGTTCCAGCGCTGTATGTTCACGGGTAGCCCAGTTTTCGAGCGAAAGGAAAAGAAAAACTGAATTGGTGGCAAAAGCTCCGGTCATCATACTAAAGCCGGTTACATTAGTGAAGTATTCGACACCCTTAGTCTCTAAAAGAATATCTTCAATTTGTCTGGCAACATCATCAGAGCGCTGCAATGAGGCTGCATTGGGGAGTTGGGCATTGATAAACAGGTATCCCTGATCCTCTTCAGGAATAAATCCTGCGGGAAGAAATCTACCCGTAAAAACTGCAGCGATTGCAATGATTACTAAAAAGATTGCCCCTCTTTTTATCTTGCCGGCAATGATACTTGTCAGATTTACGTAGGAGTTGGTGGAGCGGTCGAAAGCCCTGTTAAACCCATTAAAAAACTTCCCCATCAAGCCTTTGTAAACCGTTGGTTTACGCATCAGGAGTGCGCACAATGCCGGACTTAAGCTAAGCGCATTTATGGATGAAAAAAGAACGGAAACTGCAACCGTAATAGCAAACTGCTGATAAAGACTGCCGGTGATGCCTCCCATGGCGGCTACAGGTATAAACACAGCGACAAGTACAAGGGTTGTTGCAATGACCGGTGCTGTAACTTCCTTCATGGCCTGGTTGGTAGCGTCTTTGGCGTTCATACCGTTTGCAATGTGCACCTGAACGGCCTCCACCACGATAATGGCATCATCCACCACAATCCCGATAGCCAGCACTAAACCAAGGAGTGAAAGCACATTAACCGTGAATCCAAGCAATGGAAAGACAATAAAAGCGCCGACCAACGAAACAGGGATGGCAAAAGTTGGGATAAGCGTTGCCCGCCAGTCCTGTATGAACAGGAATACTACCAAAATTACCAGTACCAGCGCAATGATGAGAGATTCGATGATTTCGTCAATCCCTGCGGTGATGGCTTCTGTAGTGTCCAGTGAAAAAGTGGATTCAATTCCTTCAGGAAAACGGGAAGATAATTCCTCCATTCTTTTTCTCAGGGTTTCCGAAAGTGCAACTGCATTGGAACCTGGCGCCTGGTAAATGGAAATAAGCGCGCTGTTTTTCTTGTTCAGCCTGGTGAAGGCATTATAGATTTCCACACCAAGTTCAATACGGGCCAGGTCTTTTAACAAAACCTGTGAACCGTCTGGGTTGATCCGAACCACAATGTTCCCGAATTCCTCTTCAGACTGAAGCCTGTCAGGCAATCTGACGGAATAGGTATATTCGGTGCCTACCGGTGCAGGTTCTGCACCGAAACGCCCCCCGGGAACGATAACGCTTTGTTGTTGAATGGCTTTCATAATTTCAGCCACCGTAATTCCGTAGGTAGCCAACTTATCGGGTTTAATCCAGAACCTCATCGAGTAATCGCTCGAACCTAAAATATCCACCCGACCCACACCCGGTTCACGGGCAAGGATATCCTTGATATTGATGGTAGCGTAATTTCCCATAAATTGCTGATCGTACCTGTCGCCCGGAGAAGTTAGTGAAATCAGCAGGATAGGAAAAGTGAATGCCTTTTGGGTGGTAACCCCAAACTGCTTGACTTCGTTGGGGAGCTTGGCCGAAGCCTGAGATACCCTATTTTGCGTAAAAGTGGTATTGAGATCGGGGTCGGTACCTATTTGAAATGAAACATTCAAGGTTAACGAGCCGTCGTTGGAGTTGGTAGATTTCATGTAGAGCATGTTATCCACCCCGTTCACCTGCTGCTCAATGGGTGTGGCGACCGATTCTTCAACATTCACTGAACTGGCGCCGGTATAAGTGGTCTTCACCGAAACCATGGGAGGGGTAATGTTGGGGTATTGTTCGATGGGCAAACCCAATAAAAAGATCACACCGGTAATAACGGTTATAATGGATATAACCAACGCCACAATCGGCCTTCGGACGAAAAAATTTCCTTTTTCCATGGTTTACCGCTTAGTTGGTTTTTACTTTTGATTGGTATTCAGTGATCTTTGGGTTCACCACCATACCACCTCTGACTTTTTGCAAACCTTCAAGAACGACTTTGTCGTTCACTTCAACTCCGCTTTTTATCACCCTGAAGTCGTTAAAGGTGGGACCTACCTCAACCTGCCGCAGTATAACCTTTGAACTGTCGCCAACCATAAATACATTAAATAATCCCTGAATTTCCATCACGGTTGATTGAGGGACTATCCTTGCATTTTCGAATTCGTCAATCTTGGCCCTGACACGGGCAAACTGCCCCGGACGTAATATCATTTCGGGATTCGGGAAAGAGGCCTGGATAAGTATTGAACCTGTTGTTGGATTAACTTCACGATCAACAAAATTTAAAATCCCCTTGTGATTATGGGTTGATCCGTCTGAAAGGATTAGGTCGAGGTTGGGTTCGGTTTTTATTTGAGGTTTATCGCCCCCCTCTTCCCTATTTAGAAAAGCTCTGCGCGATAGCCTAAGGTATTCATTCTCGCTGAGGAAAAATTCTACCAGAACGGTCTCAATGTCAGAAACTGTATTCAGCACAACCGGATTGGGGTACCTGCCGACAAAATCGCCAACCTTGGCTTGTGTCTTGCCGATAGTCCCGGTAATAGGGGATAAAATTTTGGTATAGCCTAATTCGATTTTTGCCGATTCAAGATTGGCATTTGCAGCCTCGAGCGATGAAACAGATGCTTCATAATTGGCAACGGCTGCATCCAGGTCGCTTTTACTTACGGCATTCATTTCAGCCAGAGGCCGAACACGTGCAAGATCGCTTTCAGCTTTGGCCAGCATTGTTTTGGCTTCGGCCACGTAGCTCATCTGGGCAGCAACTTTTGCCTGAAATGGTTGAGGATCGATGCTATAAAGCAGCTGCCCTTTGGTAACTCTGGCGCCTTCCTGAAAATGAACGCCCAGCAAAAATCCTTCAACTCTGGCACGTATGTCAATATCCTTTAAACCGAATATCTGACCTACAAAATCCTGATAAATAGGAACCGTTTGCTCCTTAACCAATACTACCGGAATTTCCGGTGGCGGGGGTGCAGTTTGCTCTTTTTGATTACACGACATGGTTATTAGCAACGAAAGAATTGCAAGGAGCCCGGCAGTCTTCTTGGAAATAGCGGATAAATGATTCATAATTAATTAATTTGTTTCTTGATTAGGCTGAATGTAATTTTTGACAAAAGTAATTTTTATTCGAAACCTCTTCTATAATACTAAGATACTATGCCGTTTAGGAATCGTTTCAGGAACGATCTGCAGGATTGGTTGACTCATACCTGCCGGCAGCAAATTTTCCGACAAGCATGGCCACGATGATAGCGATATAAAACTGGCCGAAAATAACAATAAAAGTTGACAATGACCGGGTGTATGGTTTCAGTGGTAAGATATCACCATACCCCAGCGTGCCCATAGTAATAAATACCCAGTAATTTGACACGCTCATTTTAAGACTTTGATTCATTTGTCTCACTTCGTCGGAGGCTATATTAAATGCACCAGGGTCGATCTGGATAATGACTGCTGTGAAAATGGAGAAAATGATACCTATGAGCAGGTAACCGGCTATAGACCCAAAGATTAAGCGGGTGTTCACTTCTCGCTCGTTAGCAATTTGCCTGATTAAAAGCGTTACAATGACAATAAAAAAAAGGATATTAAGACCCTGTGCAATATGCAGCAGGATTTCTGCATCAAGTATTCCTGATATCCACTCCATCGTTAAAGTGACCAAAAACAAGGTGATCAGTTTTTTACTTCGCTGCTTCAGTGAGTAAAGGGCGGAAAAATAAATCAGCGAATAAACAATCCGAAAAATGACCCGGTGCCATGGCGGTAAAACCGGTAGAATGAATGCAGCAAAAATGGCTGAAAATACAAGTACCCCGTTCCAGAAGTTAATTGAATGGTAAAAACGATGAGTCATTATTAGCAATTTGTTACATATCATCCATGATTTCGTCAGTGACTTCGAGGTTGTGAAAAACATTCTGTATGTCGTCATCATTTTCAAAAGTATCGATGACTTTCAGGATCTTACGGGCAGATTCCACGTCGAGTTTGACCGTATCGTTGGGGATACGCTGAAGTTCTGCATTTTCAACCTCAATGTTAAGTTCTTCGAGTTTTTTCTGCATCTTCCCGAAATCTTCCATCGAAGTGGTTACCGTGATTGTACTTTCTTCCATTTCAATGTCCTCTGCCCCGGCGTCAATCATCTCCAGCTCAAAGTCATCCATGTTGATCTCTTCTTTCCTGGGGATAACAAAAACACCTTTCCTTTCAAAAAGGAAACTCAATGAACCGGTGGTTCCAAGGCTGCCGTTGTATTTGTTGAAGATTGCGCGGACGTTGCTTATCGTGCGCTGGGGGTTATCGGTGGTGCACTCCACAATTACCGCGATGCCGTTGGCCAGGTAACCTTCATAGGCAACTTCGGTGAAAGATGCGCCATCTTTGTCTTTGCCTTTACTGATCGCCCTTTCTATGTTATCTTTGGGCATACTGGCCCCTTTTGCATTGGTGATGGCCATTCTCAACCTGGGATTACCTTCGGGGTCCGGGCCGTTTTCTTTTACAGCAATTGTAATTTCCTTGATGATCTTTGCAAAAATCTTCGAGCGCTTGGCATCCAGGGCGCCCTTTTTGCGTTTGATGGTTGACCATTTACTATGTCCTGACATATTCTGTTTTGTTTGAATTATTTTTCTGAAACGGGCGGTAAAAATAATGCTTTTCATCTTTTGTTATTATGGAAAAATGATTTTTAAGGAAAAGCTTTTTTTACCGGGTTTATCGTCGGAAAAAGAACTTCGCCCGAAAGTTCATAAGTCGGGTGCAGCCTTATTGGTTCTGTAATTGGATCTGCATTTTCTTATCATAATTAGTCTCTGCCAGAAAACTCCCTAAAATAGATTTTCAACGATTTATTTACCCCACCCTAAAGGGAGTAAATCGTTGAAAATCAATGCTCCCTTCAGGGCTGGGGCATTCATTGATTTTCAACATTAAGAGTTTTCTGGCGGGCACTAATTAACAAGGTTGTAATTCGTTGATCAAATCAAATCCCCATTCCGATTTCATTTCCTATTTTTGCCCATACTAATATCCTATAAATACTGCTGCAATGATCCACTTCTTCCGCAATAAATCAAGCGTGTACGTCTTGTCAAAACAGGATGAACTTACCGAAACTGATCTGATGAAACTCAACTGGCTCTTTGGGGATGCCGGGAGAATTCCAGATAAAAATATCAACGGTTATTTTGTCGGACCCCGCAGGGAGATGATCACACCCTGGAGCACAAATGCTGTGGAGATTACTCAAAATATGGGGATGGCAGCTATTCAGCGCATTGAGCAGTTTATTGAAGTTGATGATGAAAATACTCCGTTCGATCCGATGCTTTCAGCACTATACAATGGCCTGGACCAATTGGTTTTTACGATCGAAAAACAGCCTGATCCAATTGTTTTTGTGGATGATATTGCTCAATATAACCATGATGAAGGGTTAGCGTTAAGTGCAGAAGAAGTTCAGTACCTTGATGAATTGAGCCGGAGAATAGGCAGGAAACTTACCGACGGGGAAGTGTATGGCTTTGCACAGGTGAACTCTGAGCATTGCAGGCATAAGATTTTCAACGGAACGTTTATCATTGATGGTCAGGAGATGCCCGAATCATTATTCTCGATGATAAAGCAAACTTCAAAAGCACATCCCAACAGGATTGTATCGGCCTATAAAGATAATGTTGCTTTTGTGGAAGGCCCGGTGGCAGAGCAGTTTGCGCCGGCAAACCAGGACAAACCCGATTTTTTCCGGGTAAATGACATCGAAACCGTGATTTCGCTCAAGGCCGAAACACATAATTTTCCGACCACTGTTGAACCATTCAATGGTGCAGCCACCGGATCCGGTGGTGAGATCCGCGATCGTATGGCCGGCGGCAGGGGAAGTTTGCCTTTGGCCGGAACAGCAGTTTATATGACCTCATACCCGCGACTGGAGGCAGGCAGAACCTGGGAAGAGCAATTTCCCGAACGGATATGGCTGTATCAGACTCCACTGGATATTCTGATCAAAGCTTCCAATGGCGCCAGCGATTTTGGCAATAAATTCGGTCAGCCGCTGATCTGTGGAAGCCTTTTAACTTTCGAACATGCTGAACCAGGCAAGAAATGGGGATATGACAAGGTGATCATGCTGGCCGGAGGTGTGGGTTACGGGAATGAGACTGATGCACAAAAAGGCCATCCGCAGCCTGGAGACGCTGTAATCGTGATGGGAGGAGATAACTACCGGATTGGTATGGGTGGCGGTGCTGTTTCGTCGGTGGCCACCGGTCAGTTTGCCAACCACATCGAACTGAATGCGGTGCAGCGTTCTAACCCCGAAATGCAAAAGCGGGTGTACAATGCCATCAGGGCGATGGTAGAAGCTGGTCATAACCCGGTTGTTTCCATTCATGACCACGGCGCCGGCGGACATCTGAACAGCCTTTCGGAATTGGTGGAAGAAACAGGGGCGGTGATTGAAATGGAAAAACTGCCGGTGGGTGATCCTACACTTTCCGACAAAGAAATCATTGGTAACGAGTCTCAGGAGCGTATGGGCTTGATTTTAAAACCCGCCGATGTGGAGCTGATGAAACGTGTTTCAGAGCGAGAACGGGCCCCCTTTTATGTCGTTGGACATGCTACCGGCGACCATCGGTTTACTTTCAGAAAAAAAGGCGCCGACATTCATCCGATTGACCTCGATCTGACAGACTTTTTTGGTAAACCGCCAAAGACAGTCCTTGAAGACAAAACACTGGTTGAAAAATTCCCGGATTTGCATTACGATTTTGCTAAGATTCATGAATACATTGAAGCAGTGCTTCAGATTGAAGCAGTAGCCTGTAAAGACTGGCTCACCAATAAGGTGGATCGCTCGGTTACAGGCAAAGTGGCCTTGCAGCAATGTGTCGGCGAAATACAGTTACCACTGAACAACCTGGGCGTTGTGGCTTTGGATTACCAGGGTGAAAAAGGCGTGGCCACTTCCATTGGTCATGCGCCGGTTGCAGGTTTGATTGATCCTGCAAGGGGGAGTATCCTGGCCATTGCCGAAGCCTTAACCAACCTGGTGTGGGCGCCGCTGGAACAGGGATTAAAAGGGGTTTCACTCTCAGCCAACTGGATGTGGCCTGCCCGCAACGAAGGCGAAAATGCCCGTCTTTACAGGGCTGTGGAAGCAGCCGCGAAGTTTGCTACCGCACTTGGCATCAACATACCTACGGGAAAGGATTCCCTTTCGATGACTCAGAAATATCCCGATGGTGAAAAAGTGCTTGCTCCGGGAACAGTGATCATTTCAACGGTTGGCGAAGTTACTGACATCAGGAAAGTGGTAAAGCCGGCTTTGGTTCAGGAAAAAGACTCAGCCATCGTGTATATTCCTTTCACAAAATCAGGGTTTGAGCTGGGTGGCAGCAGCTTTGCTCAGGTGCTCGACAGCCTGGGAACAGACACTCCCGATGTTGCTGATGCGGAATATTTTGCTAAGGTTTTTGATGGCGTTCAGCAACTGGTCATTGATGAGTTGATTCTGGCAGGACATGATGTTTCAGCCGGAGGACTGATTACAACGCTGCTGGAAATGAATTTTCCCAACCAAGCCGGAGGCCTCGACATCAACATGGATCACATGCGTGATTTGATCCTGATGCGCCTGCTTTTCAGCGAAAAACCGGCTGTTGTAATCCAGGTCAGAAATGGCGATGCAATTATGCGGCGCTTATTAAACTCGGGAATTGAGGCTATTAAGTTAGGGTCATTTTCCGAGATAAGAAAAATCAACATCAGCCATGGCAGCAGATCCCTTGAGTTTGACATTGACAGCCTCAGGGAACTTTGGTTCAAAACGTCCTATCTTTTCGAACGAAATCAGACGATTCCTGAGTTAGCACTCAATCGTTACAAAAACTACAAGAAACAACCTCTGAAGTTCAGGTTTAACAATGACTTTTCCGGTCATTTTGCTCAATTTTGCATCCATCCAAAGCGACGCGAGCATAGCAGAATCAAGGCTGCCATCATTCGCGAAAAAGGGGTAAACGGCGATCGCGAAATGGCCTGGTCGCTCTATCTTGCAGGCTTTGATGTGAAAGATGTCCATACTACCGACTTAATCAGCGGTCGTGAAACACTTGAAGACATCAACTTCATCGTATTTGTTGGCGGGTTTTCCAACTCTGATGTGCTGGGGTCTGGCAAAGGATGGGCCGGGGCGCTGCTTTATAACGAAAAAGCCCGAACGGCACTCGGTAAATTTTATGCCCGAACCGATACCCTCAGCCTTGGCATCTGCAACGGCTGCCAGGTTATGACCGAACTTGGGCTGATTTATCCTGATCACAAGCAACACCCAAAAATGGAACACAACAGTTCGGGGAAGTTTGAGTCAGCATTTTTGAATGTAGATATTTTGCCAAATGAATCGGTAATGCTTAAATCGCTTGCCGGAACCCGACTTGGCATCTGGGTTGCACATGGCGAAGGCCGGTTCAGTTTCCCGCTGGATGAATCGGAATACCGGATTCCGGTAAAGTTTTCATATGAGGAATATCCGGGAAATCCAAACGGTTCTCCTCATGCTGCAGCAGGTATCGTTTCTGATGATGGTCGTCACCTGGCCATGATGCCGCACATCGAACGTGCCATCCTTCCCTGGCAGTGGGCACATTATCCCCAACAAAGGAGAAATGACGAGATGACCCCGTGGCTTGAGGCTTTTGTGAATGCGAGGGAATGGATTAAAAGTAAACTGGAAAACCAATCAAAAGCGTAATGGATTTGTTTAGTTTCCTGCCAGATGTCAGGATTAAATTGAAAACCTGATCAACTTTATCATGGAAATAAAAGACGAACTAAGAAAAATTCCCGGCGTAGATGTGTTGATGAATCATCAGGCGATCAGGGATTTATTGAAAATTCACCCGCGGAATCTCATTACCCACATTATCCAGGTTTCGCTTGAGAATGTAAGGACTGCCATCCTGAATGGTCAACCGGCGCCTGGCGAAGACGAACTGATTAAAGAAATTTCTGCCAAAATCACTGCTTTTGCCCGTAAAAGTCTCCGTCCGGTAATCAACGCCACCGGTGTGATCGTCCATACCAATTTAGGACGTGCCCCCTTTGGCGATCTCCTCCTTGACGAAGTACACGATATTCTTCGCAGCTACAACAACCTTGAGTTCAACCTTGAAGAAGGGGAGCGAGGTTCCCGTTATGTGCACGTCACCGAACTGATGAAATTCCTCACAGGTGCTGAGGATGTCCTTGTGGTGAACAATAATGCCGCTGCGGTGATGCTTATCCTGCGGGCGTTTGCAAAAAATAAAGAGGTGATCATCTCAAGAGGCGAGCTGATCGAAATCGGCGGCGCCTTCCGGATGCCCGATATCATGGCGGCTTCCGACTGTAAAATGGTGGAGGTGGGCACTACAAACAAGACCAAAATCAGCGACTTTGCGCAATCTGTCACAAAGAAAACGGCCATTATCATGAAAGCGCACCGGTCGAACTATGTAATCAAAGGTTTCACTACCGAACCAACCCTTAATGAACTGGTTGAGCTTGGAAAGAAAACCGGCGTCACTGTGGTTTACGACATGGGATCAGGACTGTTGCGCAAGGCAAAAGTGAAGTTTCTGCAACATGAGCCTGACGTGAAATCCACATTGGCCACAGGTGTTGACCTGGTGACTTTTTCAGGAGATAAATTGCTCGGAGGCCCCCAGGCAGGGATCATTGCCGGGAAAAAACATTTGATTGATAAACTGAAAAAAGAGCCGATGACCCGCGCCGTCCGTGTGGGAAAAACGGTGTTGGCCATGCTCGAGGCCGTCTGTATGATCTACCTCGAAGAGCCAACATTGCTGGAAAAAAGCCCCGTTTTCAGGATGATGAATGCCAACCCGGAAACGCTCCGACAGAAATCTGAGGCGTTAGCCGGAGAATTGACAAGGAAAGGGGTGATGAATACGGTCGTTAAAAGCCAGGGACAGGCCGGTGGCGGCGCGCTTCCCGAAAAGACCATCGAGAGTTTTGCCGTTCAGCTTGAAATACCGGGCAAATCAAAAGCTGAAAAGAACGAAAAAGCCGAAAAAATTCACAGGCTGCTGTTATTGCAGCAATTGCCGGTTCTGGGTATTCTGCGCAAAGGGCAGCTTGTGTTTGATGTCTTAACCATCCCCGACCAGGACATGCCGGTTGCTGCCGGGATCATTGCGGATGTTTACATGGAGGTAGTTCATGGCTAAACACCTCATCATGGGGACTGCCGGTCATGTGGATCACGGCAAAACAGCGCTGATCAGGGCCCTGACGGGCATTGACTGCGACACCCATAAGGAGGAGAAAGAACGCGGAATCACCATCAACCTGGGATTTGCTCATCTTGAACTTTCTGAAGAGCTTTCGCTCGGAATTGTGGATGTACCCGGGCATAAGGATTTTGTGAAAACCATGGTGGCCGGCGCATACGGAATTGATTTCGTGTTGCTGGTCATTGCTGCCGACAGCGGAATTATGCCTCAGACCAAAGAACATTTTAACATCATCAGTATGCTCGGGATTAAGCACGGGCTGGTTGCCCTGAACAAATCAGACCTGGTGGATGATGAAATGATCGAACTGGCCAAACTCGAGATCATGGAGTTTCTCGAGGACAGCCCTATGGAGCACGCGCCTGTTGTTGCCGTGTCCTCAGTAACCGGAGAGGGAATTGACACATTAAAATCGGAGATCAAAAAAATTGCCCAAAGTATCCCCGAAAAAAGTCATGCAGCTGTCTTTCGGATGTATATCGACCGCATTTTCAACATCCGTGGAATTGGCATCGTAGTAACCGGATCGGTGCTTGGCGGCGAAATCAGGATCGGGCAGGATTTATTCTTACTGCCTGGAAACCATGACAGACTGAAAATTAAAAGTATTGAGCGGCATGGAAAGCAGGTTGAAATCGTTTCGGCCGGCGACCGTGCAGCGATCAATCTTTCCGGGCTGAAATACGACGACTTCGAACGGGGTATGCTGCTCGCCGGCATACAACTCCCAGAAATCAGCAGGCTGGATGCACTCGTGGAATTGTTTCAGGGAAATACCCGTCTTGGTATTTGGTCGCAACAGATTTTCCACACGGGCACTTTTTCGTCAAAAGCAAGAATGCACCTTTTAAACTCAGATGAGCTGACCGGCGGGGCACAGGCCATTGTCCAGATTCAACTCGAAAAACCCGCCATCCTGCTCAACAACGACCGGTTTATCCTGCGCAATTCTTCCAACGATTTAACCATTGGAGGTGGGCTCATCATCGACAACCGTCCGCTCCATCACAAGCGCCGCACCGGGAAACTGCGTCAAAACCTCGAGGTCCTCGCCAAAGCTGTTTCCGATCGGGAAAATCTTTCCGCCCTGATACTGCTTGAGATGGATAAAGCCATGAAACCAATCTCAGTCGAACAAATCGCAGACTTATTGGGAAAGCAACCTGCAGAAATCGTTTCAGCCATTGAGCATCCTGAAATCAACCCTCATGTCTATCTTTTTGAAAATCAAAAATACCTTGTATCCGACGTTTTTTCCAGCAAAGCAGAGGCTACTATTTTACTTGCACTGCAAAACTACCATTCGCAGAACCCATTGAAAGAAACCGGGCTTGAGACAAAGGAGCTTGCCGGTAAAGTAAGGCTAACCAGTGGATTTGATTATTTTTTACTGGAAAAAATTCTTGCGAAAATGTGGGCCGAAAAAAGGCTGAAAAAAGTCGGGGTAACCTTTGTGTTAAAAGAACACCAGGTCAGGTTCGACCGGAAAATGCAGGATCAGATCACCTGGCTCGAAGAGATGATCCGCCGGTCGGGAATGCAACGCGCTTCAATCAACGAAGTGGATGCCGTTGCTCAGTCGCAGAATATCCGCAAAGGCCAGTTGGTGATGTACCTTCAGTACCTGGCCGCCAACGGGAAGATTTATTACAATGGAGAGGATATTCTCCACACCGGTCTTGTGAATGGCATTCGCCTCACACTCTTGCGCAAATTGGCCGAGAGTCCGCGTGGCATTAACGAAAAGGATTTCCGGCTGCTGATTGATGGAACCAAAAAAGCCGTTCAGGCATTGATCAATATTTTCCTTCAGGAAGGGATCATCGAGAAACAAACGTTCTTCCTCCACATCACAGAAAAGGGCAGGCGGTTGATTGGATTGCCATAGACCAGGGATGCTCCGGGATTACCGGTTTCTTTTCAAAAACCTGAGTCCGGTTTGTTCGTTCATCACCACAAAGAAGATTAATGCCAGAGAAAGAACTATACTCACCCACAGTAAAACGGTGCTTTCGACACTTCCGAACTCTTCAGCCGGCGTTTCCACAACACCCTGCTCGAAAAGATAATAAACCATTACAGCCGAAGCATTATTGATAAAATGCGCGAGTATGGGCAACCAGACAGATCCCGACCAAACAAAAAGATAGCCAAAGATCAGTCCGAGAACAAACCTGGGTAAAAAGCCAAAAAACTGTAAATGAAAAGCGCTGAAAATGATGGCAGACAGCACTACGGCGATGTGTACATTTCCCAGCCAGCTTCTGAAGACCCTGATCAGCACCGCCCTGAACAACAATTCCTCAGCCACAGAAGCGATCACGCCGACGATCAGCAGATTGATGACCAACCCCCAGATCGTCCGGGTGTTGAGAAATGCTTTGGTCAGCTCTTCAGCCCGGGTTTCGGCCGTCCGCATCCATTCCTCAATAGCGTGAAGACTATCCGGCAACACCATGGCCTGGTTGATTTTAACCAGTTCGTTGATAACAGGAAGCAGAAGGTACATCAGCAAAACAACAGAAATGGCTGAAAACAGTCCGGGTAGCTTCTTTAATCCAAGGTATTCGCTGACACTGAAACTAACCAAAAAGGCAAAAATTAAACCTGGAAGCACAAAAGCCCCCAGCTGGCTCAACACCTGCATGAACTTCAGGAGAGAAATCTCTTCCGGGTTTTCGGGAATCCCAATCCCGGATAATGTTTCCATTACGGGAATACCAAACAAAGGACGGGAAAGCAGCACACCCAGAAAAAAAGTAATCAACCACATCACCAGGATGAGCAGAAATAGCACAAAGAGTTTTACAAAAGCCGGATGTCTAAGTAAGAGCGGTTCCTGACGCAGCATTTGGCAAAGGTTCGAATTTTTACAATAGTCGGCAAACTTAAATAAAATTCATTTGACAGGTCAGATTATGGTAATTGATTTTTTCCCGGTTGTTCAGACGTCCTAATCGGACGTGACATTCAGACGATGTATTCAGACGTGCTATTCCGACGTGACGTTCAGACGAGGCTTCTGCCTCGTCTGGTCTATCCTGGCAGGCTCCGGCCTGCCAAATTAATCTGCTGGCTGCCGGGTAAACTGTTATAAATCATTTCGCAGGAAGGGGTCTAAGCCGAACAGTTGTTAAGTGGGGTATTAAATTCAGATTTCAAGAGTTTCGTAATTTAAACCAATGACAACGCTTATTTGATTTCTGTCGGATGATACAAACTGCCAATCATAGCCTGCAACGGCCAGCCATCCAGCAATGTGCAAGGCATCAAGTGTCCGAAGGCCGTTTTCTTTTCCAAATCGTTTGATCAGAGTCAGTGTTTCATTCATTAGGTCGCCTGCCATTGGCACAATATTAAACAGATCGAATTGATTTTCAATAGCTGCCTCTATTCTCTGTAGATTTTGTTCATTGATTTCATGATTCCTGTATTTTCGGAATACTGCACACATCAGTTCAACAAGAGCCAGCTCTAAAACCCATATATCATTTGATGGATTGTCAATAATCTCTTTCACCTTGTTCGATCCTGCTTCATTGCTGAAAAGTTTTACCAGGGCAGAGGTATCAAAATAGTATGTCATATCCTTTCTTCTCTCCCAATATTAATATCCGATGAGGTTAATCCTGCGGCGCCGGTGAGCTTGATTACCTCATCATAATAGTTCGTTTTTGGGATTAGTTTACTTCTGTGTGGCTTGCGATCACCGGTAAGAGAGTCGATCAGGATTTCAACAATCCTCAAATCATAAGGATCAAGCCCATCAACTTTTGACTTAATTTTCTCTTTTAGTTTCATGGTTTTTTTCGCAAAGATATGAATACTTTCTTTTATCAATTGAAGATCCCATTGTTCAGACGAGACGTTTAGACGAGGCTCCTGCCTCTATCCCTCGTCTGGTCTATCACGGCAGGCTCCGGCCTGCCATATTAATCTACTGGCTGCCGCGTTAAATGCCAAAAACCATTTCGCAGGCTGGAGCCTGCAGAAATAGATGCGGCTTAGGCTGGAGCCTAAGCCGAACAGCGGAGTGGAATGTTGAAATGACGAAAACCTGACAGTCCCGCACGTGCGGGATTAAGATCTGTCAGTGTTTTATTAAGAACCACCGAAAATTTAACATTAATTTATAGTTTACAACCACCAACTGAGCGGTATATTTTTTTACTTTTGCCCTCCATTCAAAACAGCAATATGCCTACAACGTTACGCTCATTTTCCGCACTGCTTTTACTCTCTTTGCTTACATCTGTCCTTTTTGCGCAGATACCCCCGAATTACTACAACTCAGCGCAGGGACTCACCGGCGCCAGCCTCAAAACAGCCCTGCACAACATCATCGATGACCATACGGAAAAATCCTATGATTACCTCTGGACGGCCTTTCAGACAACCGACGACAAGTCCAACGGCAAGGTGTGGGACATGTACAGCGACCTCCCCGGTAATCCTCCCTACGAGTATACCTTCTCCGCTGACCAATGTTCAGAAGCCACTGCTCCCTACGAAAACTATTGCTACAACCGTGAGCACTCCTGGCCGCGAAGCTGGTACGGCGGCGCCGAGGATGTCCCGATGTACACCGACCTTTTCCATGTTTACCCCACCGATGCCTGGGTGAACGAGCAGCGGTCGAATTTTCCCTACGGGCAGGTGAACTCACCCTCCACCACCACGCAAAACGGCAGCAAGTTAGGTTCATGCAGTTATCCGGGTTACTCCGGCACGGTGTTCGAACCCATTGACGCCTACAAGGGAGACTTTGCCCGCACTTACTTTTACATGGTGACCCGCTACGAAGACCTGGTGGCCACCTGGTACAGCAACTCCAGCGAAGCCAATGCCGTGCTGCAGCCCAATACTTTTCCGGTGTTCGAAACCTGGTTCCTGAACATGCTGATTGCCTGGCACAACGCCGACCCCGTATCGGCGAAAGAAATTGACCGCAACAACGCCGTGTTTGCCATACAGGGCAACCGCAACCCTTTTATTGACCACCCCGAGTATGTGCAGTGTGTGTGGGCTACATGCCTTGAGGACGAACCCGCCAACCACGCCACCGACTTCTCGGCGCACACCATCACGCTGAACTGGGCCGACGCCACCGGCGCCACCCTCCCCGACGGTTACCTCGTGCGCATGAGCAACCAGGGGTTTGACAATATCTTAGCCCCCGACGACGGAATCCCCGTTACCGACAACTTCTGGAACAAAAACGTTCCCTACGGCAAACAAACCGCAACCTTTGGCGGGCTGACACCCAACACGGTGTATTACTTTAAAATATTTGGCTACCGCGGCGCCGGCGCTACCATCGGCTACAAAACCGACGGCGCCATCCAACAGGTAAGTATCGAAGCAAAATAAACATATCGAACTAACAAGATGAACAAAATAACATTGAACATACCGGAAAGCATCAACCTGACAAATTTCGATCTGACAGTTTATGTTGCTGCAAAAATGTATGAAGACGGGCTTGTTTCAGCCGGACAGGCTTCCGAAATTGTTGGCATTTCCAAAAGGGCTTTTATCGAAATCCTGGGTAAGTATGGCGTGTCGCTATTCAGTCAGTCGGTAGATGATCTGGAAAAAGAGATAGCCAATACTAAATGCCTAAGTTAGCGAACAATTTAAAGATGAAAAATGCAATTTCAAAAAACGGTGTTCCAATTCGGCTCACAACAGAACGGTGGCAACACATTACAATTGGTCATCCGGACATAGCTGACTATTATTACGAAATACTTGAAACAATTGAAAATCCTGAAATAATTTACGAAGGAGACAATGACGCAAAAATTGCAGTTAAAATGTTTCAGGATAGAAATAATAAATTTGTAGTAACAGTTTATAAAGAATCAGGCGCAACCGATGGATTTGTAATAACAGCCTATTTTTCAACAAGGAAACAAGAATTTCAAAAGAAAAAAGTACTATGGAAACAACAGATGTAAAGGAAATGGAAAAAGCTCTTCCCTATTTTTTAAAGCATAAAACAGTGTGGGCATCCTACGACAGCGAAGCCGATGTGCTTTATTTACATTTTAAGAAACCCAATCATGCAGACAATTCAGAAATGACGGAAGATGAGATTATTATCCGCTATGAGAAAAAAGAAATTATTGGTTTAACCATATTAAACGCAAGCCAACGAATAAATTAACCACAATTCACCAGGTCTGATAAGATGCGACGAATTGAAATGAAGATGAGTGATAGCAGTTTTCAGGTTGTTCACGAGGAATCCGGCAAACGGACAGCAACCTTTAGCGGGCTTACACCCAACACGGTGTATTACTTTAAAATATTTGGTTACAGGGGCGCCGGCCCTACCATCGGCTACAAAACCGACGACCCCATTCAACAGGTAAGTATCGAAGCAAAATAAATCTTTAACTAACTAAAATTTAAAATCTTATGAAAAATTTTACAGTTTTAAAACTTTTTTCCCTGCTCATCGGAGTGATGTTGGCGGGGAGTGTATGGGGGCAGACTTCTTTTACCGCAACCTTCAATCTTGCAGGAAGTGGAAATGATGTCACAAGTTTCAATTATAATGGAACTGCTTATGTTGGTATTTCACCTGGTCCACTTGTAAAAGTTGGAATTACCAGTTCCAGCAGTACGGGTAATTTCCGAGGATCAAATTGGCCATTAGATCCTGCTACAATTGGTGACTTAGATGGTACTGTTGACTTAGGCAAATACATCGGCTTTACAGTAGCTCCGATTTCTGGTTACAAATTTACTATCACTTCCATAACGTTCGGGATAGGACGCAGTGCAACTGGAACAAGGCAAAGTCAATGGAGAGGAAGTTCTGATACATATAACTCTATTTTAGATAATTATACTACCCTTAATGCAAGTTTAACCAATACATCAGGTGTGCTTACAAATCCGGATGCAAATAGTTCCTGGACTGGAAATGTTTTGACATTAGGAACTACCTATAGTGACTTGACTAGCACAGTTGGTTTTAGATTATATATGTATAATAGCGAAGCTACTACAGGAACAGCAGGATTGCAAGGCAACATTACCATCAATGGAACCTTTCAGTTAATCGGTGGTAACCCCACCGTCGCCACCCCCACTTTTAATCCAGGAGGAGGAAATTATATTACCACCCAAAACGTAGTAATCTCATGCGAAACATCTGGTTCAACCATTTATTATACCGATGATGGCACTGATCCTGATGAGACCAGCCCAGAATACACGGGAGCAGTTTCCATTAGCAGCACTACAACTTTGAAAGCCAGAGCTTATGCTGATGGTTATGACCCAAGTGCTATAGCTACGGCGGTTTACACCTTCCCAACGGAAGTGGCGAATATTGCTGCATTTCGGGCTGGAGATAATGGAACCTTGTATAAAATAACAGGTGAGGTAGTCATCCTGCATCGCGACAGTTTTAGAAACAGGCATTTCATTCGCGATAACAGTGGTTCTTTGACTATATGGGATGAAAGCAGTAATATTACCACAAGTTACAATCCTGGTGATGGAGTTACGGGTTTTATTGGCATTAAATCGACCCAAAACAGTGGTGCACTAATAGTACTTGAAGCCGCTGTTGATCCTGGAACAGCAGCACACATAGGGCTGGACATAACACCAGTGACACTCACAATTGCAGCGATGAGCCTTGATAATACCGGTAATCTTGCCACGATTGCAGATGTTGGATTTGATGTTACGGGTACGTTTGCTACAGGGCAAAACTACCAGATCAGCGATGGTTCATCAAAGGCAACAATGAATTTCAGGACAGACTTTTTTACTGCGGATTACATCGGAACCGATTTACCAACAGGCTCTGGTGCTATTACGGGAATTGTTGGAGGATTTGGCACTGCTCCGCAAATTACGTCCCGTAATGCCTCTGATCTTGATTTTGCGCTGGAACCTGAATACATTATTTTTTATTTCCGCGGGCCTTCCTGGATGGACAACAACCCTCATAACCCTGAGATATGGGGACCGTTCAACGGGTGGGCATCAGCAGCCGCAATGACATTTGATTCCGAGCTTGGCTGGTGGTCTGTAACCGTTGAGGTTGCTGATGCTGCAGCCGAAATTACCTATCAGTCCAGATTTGCGCAGGCAGGAACAACAAAATACCAAAAAGCTTTTGAAAATTTCAGTGCAGATCCAACCTTCACCACAACCAC